>CAUJCN010000001.1 GCA_963169855.1 Patescibacteria group bacterium | reverse complement strand
CGGAGAGTAAGGGATTCGAACCCCTGGTCCCTTGCGAGACACTCGTTTTCAAGACGAGCACGTTAGACCACTCCGTCAACTCTCCATTAGCGACTGTAATTATACTATACACTTTCGAGTTTGAGAACGTAGTTTAAAATGTATAATAAGCGTGATTTATCAGCTATTTTGCTATAAAATAGAAAAGTATATAAATACTTGGCATTTGCAGGCAATGCTTATTGGATGGGGAATTTGGCTGAAACTAAGGTCATAAAACTGTACACCAAGTTACACTAAATAGAAGTTAAACGAATTGCATGAAAAGGATTTCTTTAAAAAGAACTAAGGTATCAAGCGATAGATTAGACACTATAAAAAAGACAAGTAAAAGCAGATTTTCTCTAAGAAGAATTGGTAAATTCAGACTTTCGAAAAGAGTTAAAAAAGTTTTACTGATTTTTCTAGGAATTTTCTTGGTTGCAGCAGTAATTGGAACTTTGGCATTCCTCTCTTATCTTCAAAAACTTGATGAGAAATTACCAACTCCTGACTCTGTATTTACAGAATTACCTGTTGCCAGCGAAATTTTTGATAGATTATCTGTTGATGGAACTGGAGAAAGCACAAGGCTTTGGAGAATGTTTAATGAAGCAAACTCAGACGACTTTGATATTAAGGAAGTTCCAGACTTTGTAAAATTAGCATTCTTGGCTGGAGAAGACGAAGATTTCTATCTTCATAGTGGCTTTGATCTTAAGGGTATTATCTTCTGCGGGCTTGAATACATCAAAAGATCAGGAGTTTCTTGCGGAGGAAGTACTATTACTCAACAGCTTGCAAAACTAAGAGGAGTTGGAAATAAGCAAAGTTTAGAGAGAAAGATCGAAGAACTTTTACTTTCAATCAAAATTGAACAGAAATACAACAAAGATGAAATTCTAAACATGTATTTAAGAGCTGCATCTTACGGTTCTTCAATCGTTGGACTAAAGACAGCTTCAATCTTCTACTTTGGAAAAGAGCCTAAAGATTTAACTTTAGCAGAAGCAGTCGCATTAGCATCGATTGTTAACGATCCAAGTTACACATCTCCAACAGTTCCAATCAGTAATAATATCGAAGCTGCGAGAGCTAAGCTTAAGAACAGAATGGAATTTGTTTTCAACCAGTTGGAAGAAAATAGAGATAAATTCAATAAGGATCTAGTCGATTACTATGATGATGACTCTAAGGTAGAAACACTTACATTAGAAGCTATCGATGCAGCTAGGACGGAAAATTGGGAAGCAAATTTAAAAGCTCCCAGAATTGATATTAAAGCAGGTCATTTCGTAAACTGGGTTGTAGAATTATTACAGCAAAAAGGTTACAACAATGGAGAGCCATTCACATTGCAGGAACTACAGACTGGAGGTTACAAAATCTACACTACTCTTGACTATAGATTGCAACAAACTGCAGAATTCTATGTAAGAAAAGGAGGTACAGATAATCAATGGAGAAACTCATACAACTCTGCTGCGATGGTTACTATTCCTAACACAGGTCAGGTTATTACTTGGGCTGGATCTAAAGATTTCTTTGGAGGACGAGAACAATGTGGAGATGATGGAACTTGTAAATTCGATGGAGAAGTAGACGTTTTGAGAAGTCTTCAGGAGCCTGGATCTACAAACAAACCACTTGGTTATTACGAAGCATATAAAGAAGGAAAACTATTTCTTGGAAGCTTATTGGCTGATATTCCAATGACCTTCAAAGATCCAAATGGATCAACTTACGAACCAAAGAACTGGGATAATAATCACATGGGAATTAACTATACAGTTCGAAACGCTTTAAGAGATTCTAGAAATATTCCTGCTATCCAAGTTATTTCGTTAATCGGAGTCGATACTTATCTAAACGTTGCAAAAGAGTTTGGATACACATCATACACTGCATCATACGGTCAATCTATCATTCTTGGAGGAGGTTCTGTTTACCCATATGAGCACGCCCAAGGTTATGGAGTTTTTGCTAACGGTGGAGATTTAGTTTATCTAAATCCAGTTTTAAAGATTGTTGATAAAAGAGGAAACACAGTTTACGAAGCTACTCCAGAAAAGAAAGCAGGTGTTGGAGACCCACAGGCAATTTACTTGTTGAATCAAACTATTTTCAACTACGATAACTATTCATGGGACGGAAGAGAATTAGCTGGTAAAACAGGAACTACAGAAGATAATTTTGATGCTTGGTATGTTGGATATACACCAGACATGGTTACAGTATGTTGGAACGGAAATAACAATAATAATCCGATGGCTGGAGACGCTTACCCTATCAATATTGTGCACCCATGGTGTAAAGATATGATGAGAGAAATTGGAAGTTCGTCCTACTTCTCTGCTGCAAGGCCTTTCCAGAGACCTGGAAACGTACTGTTCGGAGGTGGGGATTGTAACGCAGCAAAAGAATGTCTTGGTTTGCAACCAGACTGGTTAATTGCAGATAGAGTTCCGCCAAGAGATATTATAAGAACAACTGTAAGAGTTTGTTCTGATCAGAAAAATCGATTAGCTAGAGATATTGATAACCAGTTAGGATTTGGAATGGATTACGAAATGACAATTTACAAAAGTGCGGTTCCAGAAGTCCAGACTCAATTAGATAAGTACATGGAATCCAGCGGAAACTTTAATTCGATCCCTACAGAATATTGTAATGTCGATAGAAGCGGTGGAACAGTTGGTCCATTCTTCAGTATTTCTGCACCAACAGCCGGAACTATTGTTTCAGGAGGTAACTTAAATATTCGAGGAGGTGTATTTGTAAATGGTGCAACGATAAGTTCACTAGGCTTTACATTAGATGGAATTGCTATCCCATCTTGCACATCTACATCCTACAATGCATTCGACATAACTTGCGACATTAGTTCGTTAGGACTAGGAGAAGGAACATACAATTTAAGAGCAAATGCAACAGATTCTATTGGAAGGTCTAATACATCTGGACCTATTAGTATCGTAGTTGGTTCAACGACAAATCCGAGTATTTCATTCAGTGTCCCATCAGGATCACCAAGTTGTACTATGCCACTATGTATCTATAACATTTCTGTTAATACTGGCAGTGGTTCTATTACTAGTCCAGTTCTCTGGATGATTAGGGATGGTGGAACTGCTGTGCAAGTAGGAGCAATGAATCCTGCTGGAGGAAACAACTATACAAGACCAGCATGGGCTCCATCTGTAAATCCAGGAGCTGGAAATTCAGACAGTTACACATTCTTTGTTACAGCAAATATTGGAAATTCTGGGACTACAAGATCTCAGAACTCAAGTACAATAACTGTAAACGGAAACTAAGCTGCCCTATCCTACTCGGCGTGGTAAAATCGGTTTCTATGGAGAATTCAAATAAACCTTACGTCGTAACACCACCAACTGTTGAGGATCTATATAATGACCCTCGAAACCCTGAATATAGCCTTGCTAGGGTTTATATTGATGGCAATAATAACGAAGTTCAGCATCTAGTTAGTGATGCTTTATATACTGTTGAGTCAGGGAATGGGCGTTTTGTAATAGGAGGGGAAGTTATGGACGTTAAGAAAGGAGACAAAATTTTTATTCCAAGGGGAATCCCTTATTCTAACTCAGGGAAAATGGTTTTGTTAGCTTTTAACACTCCAAGATTTAACTCAGAGAATGTGATAATTTTTCCAGCTAACGATGAAGAAATTTAGTAACCTTATATCCAACATCATAAAATAAAAAGATCCCGCATTAAATGCGGGATCTGCTTCAAATTTGGGTATAGGTTATTTTACCTCAGCTACTAGTTTTGCGAAGCTTTCTGGTGAGTTTACAGCCATTTCAGCTAATGTTTTTCTATCCATAGCAACGTTGCTTTTCTTTAAAGCAGCGATAAATTTGCTGTATGATAAATCTTTGTCTGATAAACCAGCTGCAATGATCTTGATCCATTCTTGTCTCATTTGTGCTCTCTTGTGTCTTCTGTGAGCATATTCATATTGTCCTGCGTGTTTTACAGCTTCTTTAGCTCTTCTGTAAGACTTAGAATAAGTCATTCTGAATCCTTTAGCTAGCTTTAAGACCTTCTTATGTCTTTGTCTTTTTGTGACTCCTCTCTTTACTCTCATGTTAGATATTTAATAATTTTTTAATTCTTTTAACCTGTCCTTTTGCGTTGATTACGTACGAATCAGGGTTAAGTCTTTTTTCACTTCTGCTTTTTTTACTCTTTAAGTGAGCATTGTTTCTTTTCTGCTGGTGAGTTCTAGCTACTTTACCACTTCCTGTGATCTTGAATCTCTTAGCAGTTGCTTTGTGTGTCTTAATTTTATTTCTCATTTTAGTTGGATCTAATTATTATACTTAAATTTCTTCCTTCTCTTGTTATGTCTGTAACAATCTTCGCAAATTCAACGCTCTTTTCTTTCATTTTGGCCATTGTTTCCTGCATTAAAAGCGGAGATGTTTTTCCTCTAGCTTTCAAAGTCAGTTTTGCTGTACCTTGTCCTTTTAAAACAAACTCTTTAATCTTCTCTAGTCTAATTTCCATGTCTCTTTCTTGAATGTTTGGATAGAACCACCATTCTTTCTGTTCAGATTTTCCTTTAGCATTTTTCTTAAGTTTCTTTATCTTTTCGTACTTAGCTTTTGATAGTTCCTCTATCTTCGCTACAGGATTTGCTGCGTTATCTGATACTAAAATTAAATCCAGCTCCTTCTCTCTAGCCATTCTAAGTGCCTCGTCTCTTGATACTTTTCCTAGATTGTTACCTTGATCATCGATTAAAATAAGCTCCGGAAAGCTGATCCTATCGTTGTAAACAAAGTTTACATTATACTTAGGTGTACTCTTTTTCGCTCGTCTTACGATCTTTATAAGTTTTCTATTAACAACGCCTTTGATTTTACCAGAGAAATAGCCTAATCTCAAGCCCTATTCGGCTTATTATAACGTTATTATACTATTATATTGATGAAGGTGAAGTTTGGATCTTCGGAGTTTAATTCGAATCGTATTCCTTGATCCAAATCGCTATCCTTGTGTCGATTAGTATCGACGTTTAATTTTCTGAAGTATGCTTTTATGAAGTCTACGTAACGACTCTGATAGGATGGACGTGGTTTTCCTCCTTCTCCTAACCAGTAGATATTCTCGGGTTTTGGGATCGCAATGCGTTTAATCTTTGTAGAAATTGCGTATTCTACTAGATTATCAAGCAGTAAATCCCATCCATGAACATATTCAAAAACTGTACCTTCATCCTCTATTCGAGCTTGGAGTTGTGGAATACATAAGTCACCAGCTTTTAAACCGTTATAAAATTGAAGTTTGAGCTGAGTCATTTTCTGTTCTGTGGATAAACTCAAAAATTCAGGAGTTATTGGCAGAAGAGCTGCCATTACAAATGCTGTATCTGTTCCGTTCTCAGCATGGTAAGGGTTTGCTAACGAAAACGTATACGGAGCATCAGGGTAGTATCCAAGATGTTGTTTCCCAACCGTTACTTCTAGGAAAGAAACTTTGAGTCTTTTTCCTCTGATGTCGTTTTCTGTAGCACCATTTTTAAGATACGGTTTCAGAAAGCCTAATGTTTCTGTTTCTGTAAACATAGCAACAAATCCAGTTTCACTTACCATGCTTTGTGTTGGGGGATTCGAAATCTTAAAAACAGTGTTGAACATTACCTCTGCATTTAGAGGTGGCTTGCTCGATTTGTCAGCTAATACTTTCGTATTTTCCATTAGTTGCCGATCTGCTCGTCTAATTTTTCTAGATATGAAATTAACTCTTCATTCTTAACTAATCCGATGTCTTCTTCGATACTTCTCAAAGAAATTGAGCTGTTAGAAACTTCCTTTGCTCCAAGCAATAAAGTGTACTTAACGCTATCGATGTATGATTTTCGAATTCTCTTCTTTAAGCTGCTAGTATTCTTCAAAACCTTTGTTACAAAGCCTTTTTGAGAAAGTTCGTCTGCTAATTCAAATGAATATGATTCGAATTTCTTGTCTGTAGGAATTAGATAAACATCATAATAAGATTTAGGGAAGCTTGGATTGCTTTCGACTTGGAATGCAATATAGTTTAATAAGGGTAATGTGAACAGCATTATAGATTTATCCCCGTTGAATCTAATCCTTACTTCTGCAAGTTTCCATTCCCTGTCCAGTTCATCAAGAACGTTGATTCTAACTAAAATTTCTTTAGATTCCGTAATAACTCTGTCGTGAGAAATATATTTATTCTGCAAAATTCCAGAGATTGCTCGGAAAACGCTATTTTCGGCGTCGTTGAATTCGATTTCTGCCGTAACATTATTATTTTCGAAATTGACTTGGTCTAAGAAGTTTTCGATAAATCCAATGTTTAAGAATAAATCTTGCTCCTTGCAATAAGTTACATGGAAATAAGTAATTTGATCTTCTAAAGAATCTTTTAGTGGTAAGTTTTTAATCAAAGTCTTTCCTGCTGTTTTCAAATGTGATTTTTCCTTTGCTCTTTGAATAGTGAATGCTTTTGATTCGAGATCTGCAAGAACACTTTGGGTATTTTCGTGAATCCCGAAAATGTCGGTTCTTAGATTAGAGTAGATTCCAAGCTTTTTGCTCAAATCATCAGAAACTTTTTCAATGTACTTTAGTCCAAGAATATTGATATTCCCTTCTTTCGAAGCCATTCCGAAGTTCTTTAGTGTGTTTAAATAACTTTTTTTACTCTTCTGCTCTTCTTTAGATCTGTAGTCAGAAACCTCGTCTTCGTTGTAAAAAGTCTTCCCATAAATTCTGATCATTGGAGGTCTTTTAGGGTCTTCGTTCCAGAATGTAGAAATAACCTTGGTAAGAATGATTGGTCCAATATCTCCCGTGTAAGCGATATGAGGTCCTCGGCAAACATCTATAAATTCATCTCCAGTTTTAAAGAAGCTTATGCTATCGTCGGGAACTACGTTAATCAATTCTGATTTATAAATCTGACCCATCTGAAGCATGTAGTTTAATGCAGTTTCTTTTGGCATGACTACTTGTTTGAATGGAAGATTTTCTAAAATTATCTTTTTAATCTCCTGTTCAATTTCTGGTAAATCGATTGTTTCTGGAGTAATCTTTTTATCTCCGAGATCAAAGTCGTAATAAAATCCATCTTTTGTGACTGGTCCTATTCCGATCTTAACTTTTGGGTAAACTCTTTGTACAGCTTGCGCTAAAATGTGAGCAGCTGAGTGTTTTGCTTCGTCAGTAATTGGAGTCATATTCAAAAAAGTTTAAAGTTTAAAAGACTAAAAGATTAAAATAAAGGTCAATGGTTCGACTAACGCTCACCATCACACTTTATTATTTTTGAATCTTCGAATCTTGGATCTTAATATTTTACTTTAATGGGTAACACAGGGCTCGAACCTGTAACCTTTTCTACGTCAAAGAAATGCTCTACCAGTTGAGCTAGCTACCCACTTAGAAAATAATAATTTTTCAAATTATTTTTTCAAGATCAAAAATTAAAAGATCAAAGCACAAAGAACTATTGAAGAATCCTAATCTTATTTTGAATCTTCTTGGTAAATTTTTTCTTTTTAATCTTCTTATCTTTGGTCTTGAATCTTCCATCCTTTAGGATGCCTTTATTCAATAACTTTATCGATGATTCCGTAATTCTTAGCTTCTTCTGCAGTCATGAAGAAATCTCTATCCATATCTCTCTCGATTTTTTCTGCTGATTGCCCAGTCTGCTCTACCAACATGTTTTTAAGCATGTCTTTTATTCTCAAAATTTCTTTTGCTGTAATAGCGATGTCACTCGCTTGTCCTTCTGCACCACCTAATGGTTGATGAATATGAACTGTAGAGTTCTTCAAAGCGAATCTCTTTCCTTTTGCTCCATTTGTCAGAATCATTGTTCCCATAGAAGCTGCAGATCCAACTGCTATTGTAGCTACATCAGGTTTAATATGATTCATTGTGTCGATAATTGCTAATCCTGCGTAAACAGATCCTCCTGGACTATTCACATACATAACTATGTCTTTTTCTGAATCTTCTTGTGCTAAAAACAATAATTGTGCAACAACTGAGTTTGCAACTTCATCGTTGATGCCTGAACCTACAAAGATTATTCGAGATTCTAAAAGCATTGAGTAAATATCGTATACTCTTTCTCCTCTTGGAGACTTTTTAATAACTGTTGGGACGTAGTAACTCATTGTATAGTGTTAAACTTGTTTATTATACACTGGATCGGACACAAATGAAAATTCCCCTTACGGGGAATTTTCATTGCACTTTTAACTATTTTTACCTTCCTAAAGCCACTTGTATAACTTTAGTAATATAATTCTAAATCCAAGATTAAGTTTTGTCAACACTTTTAGAAAGAAAATTTCAGAAAGTGTTAGCGAACTCTAAAACATTACCTGTATTGATTTCTAGCTCTTCGGCCATTCCTGCATTCAATTCTAAAATAAATTGTGCGGGGAACTTTGAGTAATAAAGTTTATCAGTTTGGTTGGGTACAGTATTGGATGAAATTGAGACTACTTCTTTATTCGAATTTAGGAATATTATGTCCAAAGGAATCAAGGTGTTTTTCATCCAAAATGTTCTTTGAGCTTCACTGCCATAAACGAAAAGCATACCAGAATATCTGGGTAAGAATTCTCTATTCATCAGGCCTGTCGCTCTTTCTGCATCGGTACTAGCTACTTCGGCTTCAATTTCTATACCGTTAATGTTCACTGGAATTTTAGAAATAGCTTGGCTAATTGGAGTAAAACCGTTTTGGGAAGTTCGATTGAAACTTATAAAGGCCAAGAAGCCTGTTGCGATTATTACTACCGCAATCATTATGGCTTTTCTTGGACTGTTCATATTACTCTTTTAAAGTTTTTTTCTATATCTTCTCGTTTTAATTTTGTTACTATTGGTCTGCCGTGAGGGCAGTTTTGAGTTGTATCGATAAAATCTATGGTTCTTAACAAATTTACCATTTCGTATTCTGAAAGTGTCTGCCCTGCCCTAATGCTTCCGTGGCAAGCAGCAGTGGCTATCAAATAATATTCATCTTCTGTTAAATCAAAGTCGTTATTGAAATTTTTAAGTGGTACTAGTTCTTCTTCTCTTTCGATAATTTCGTCTAGAAATCCTTCTGCATCGAAATCTTTGAGTAACTCTGGAACTTCCGTGACTCTCACTGAGTTACCTCCAAAGTCGTCTAAAACTAGTCCCATTCGGGCACAAAGGTCTGTATGTGCTAAAACTTTTTCTTTATCTGCTTTTTTAAGTTCGATTATTTGAGGAACTAAAATCGGTTTGGATCTAGGTTTGTCTTGTGTGTATTCCCGAACTAATTTCTCAAACAGAATCTTTTCGGCCGCAGCATGTTGGTCCACAATAAAAATCTGATTATCTTTTTGAAAAACAATGTAAGTGCTGAACACCTGGATTGGCTTAAAATTCTCTTGCTGGTAACTAGTTTCGCCCGTTGACGAAATATCTTTTACTGAATCACTGAGTATTTTTGAGAAGCTGATAGCCTCGTCCTTTGTAGAAAATGGTTTCGAGCTACCTGTTGATGGAACGCTTTTGAAACTTGGTGCATTGTTTGAAACTTTGAATGGTAAATCGTTGGTAGTCTGTACTCTCTGAACAGGTTCGGAGAAAATCGCACTTCTCGCATGTTTTTCTAAGGTTTTCTTTGTTAGTCCGTAAACTAATTTGAAAATTTCCTGTTCGTTGGCAAATTTAACTTCCATTTTTCTAGGATGAATATTTACATCCACAAGTTCCGGATCAAGCTGAACTAAGACTACGTAATTTGGTTTGAGTTCTCTGTGAATCGAACCTTCGTAGCCCTGGTTGACTGCCGCGTGGATAAGTTTGCTTGATATAGGCCTTTGGTTGACGTAAATCATCTGCAAAGGATTCGCCTTCTTCGCAAGTTCTGGTTTCCCAGCAATTAGCGAAATCTGAATAGTTGTTCCATCGTAAAATTCTTCTTGGTAGAAAGTGCCTGCGGAATCTTTTCCCCAGATGTCGTAAATTCTTGATAGTTTGTCCTTGGCCGCTGGAAGTTTGTATTCGTTCTTCTTGTCGATATTCAGCTCGAATTCAATGTGGGGATTTGCGAATGCTATCCCTTTGAATATTTCTTCGAGGTATTTGTTTTCCGTCGAAGCGGATTTCAGAAACTTTAATCTTGCAGGAAAATTCTTGAATAGATTTTTAACCTTTATCGTTGTTCCCTGCTCTTTTACGTATTTCTGTTCGGTTGTTGTTTCTCCTGATCGAAATCGAGCTATAGTGCCTGTAGAAGCTTCGGCTTGCTGAGTCTCGATGATCGTCTCCTCGGAAACTTGAGAGATGCTTGCAAGTGCCTCTCCTCTAAATCCAAAAGAAGAAATTTTTAGCAAGTCGGTTTTATCTGAGATCTTGGAGGTTGCGTGTTGAATAAATGCATTAATTGCATCGTCGTTATCCATACCAGATCCGTTATCGATAACCTCAATTAGCTTTGTTCCAAATTCTTCGATGTTTACAATAACTTTAGACGATCCTGCGTCAATCGCATTTTCCATTAACTCTTTTAGAGCAGATGCTGGTCGTTCTACAACTTCTCCTGCTGCAATCAAATTGATTAGTTCTGTGCTGAGTTTCTTAATCTTTCCCATGAACCTATTCTATCATTTCTCTATTTAAAATGGATTCTATTCTTACGAGAGTGTTTGATCTTTTGATCTGTATTCACATTTATTTCGATCTCGAATTTCCTTTACGCTCAATGTTAGTGTATTATCTGTTTAGTTAAAAAATAATAATGAAAAAAGCAATATTAATAGTATTAGGGTGTTTTGGATGTTTCTTAGTTTTAGGAATTGTGGGATTCGGATTGTTTGGATACATCGAAGTTAATAATGAATGTAAATTTAGAGGTCTTTTAACTTCACCATCTGAAGGTGCTTGTAAGAAAGTTGACGATTCTAATCAAGATGTAGGAAATAATAAAGAATCCACATACACTGGAAAATATTCTTCTGATATCGGAATGGCTATTCCTGAAAATTTTTTCATTGACGAAAGCAGCGAAGATATAACCTTTATCTTCTCTCAAGATCCAGCAACTATAGAAGAAGGAGATTTTGTTCCAAATTTAAATTTGATTACTTCTGAGGATTACTTAGAATTTTCTGCATCAGTATGTAGCGATTTAGTTGATGCAAGCATTAACGAACTTCAACCTTACTATGACTCTTTAGAAGATTGGTCCGCAACAGTTCAGAGAATTAACGGAGTGATTGTTTGTGTTACTGAATGGAATGGAGTTCTAGATGGAGTGGCTTTGTTGCAGAAACAATTCATTTTCCCTGACGAACAAGGAAGAAAAATGTACTATTTAACTCTAACAACTAATCCACAGAGAGCTGAGTTAGAAGAGATGGAAGATATTGTAAAGAGTTTCAGATTGAAATAAATTAGTACTTTAAGAATTTTGAATTTTCGGCTATAATCTCAAGACCAAGTTAATCATTTGATCTTGGGATAGCCCAAAATGGGCAGTTAGCTCAGCTGCTCAAGAGATTCTTAATGAGGCAAATGAAATGCAGCCGAATTAAAGAAGATCTTAGTCCCTTTAGGGAGTAGAGCCAATAGAATGTTAGAATACAAAGTCCCGAATTGGGCAGTTAGCTCAGCTGGTAGAGCGCCCCGTTTACACCGGGATGGTCATAGGTTCGAATCCTATACTGCCCATTAAAAAAAGTTAAAAGCTGAAAGATCAAAGATTCAAAAGGGCAAGTCATGTTCTGAAACGAAGATTTGAAACAGTAAGTGGGTTTTATTCAAAAATCTTAATTTTTTTAGATCTTTAATCTTTAGTCTTGAATCTTACTTAATGCTAGGGTAGCTCAGCTGCTCAAGAGATTCTTAATGAGGCAAATGAAATGTAGCCGAATTAAAGAAGATCTTAGTCCTACGAAACTTTGTGTAGTAGGGGTAGAGTTAAGGAAGATGGGAAATAAATACTTCGACATGCTAGGGTAGCTCAGCTGGTAGAGCACTCGCCTGAAGAGCGAGGTGTCGGCAGTTCAAGTCTGCCCCCTGGCACCATTTATGTTCATTTACCCCGAACTCCCCCTTTTTAATATTAGAATTTAGAGCCATAGTTTTGGACTTTTTTGGATTTTTAACTGGATTATCAAACTCGGAAGTCCTTAGTAGATCGAGTATAATCTCATGAGGAAGCCTTAGTTTAATAAGTATCTTATGTGGAATCTCTTGCTTATCTTTTTTAAGTCCTGCTATAGTACAACGTCAACAACAAGAGTGTTTTTAGTTTACTGACAAGGACTTTAAAGCGCTTTCAGTTCTTTTAATATCTTATCCTCCCCGGTAATACAAATAGATTTTCCACCAATAGACTCGAATAGTTCACAGTTAGATTTAGAGTCATCGATTAGGATGCTTTCTTCTAATTTACTATCGAATAGATTTACAATATTTTTGAAGATCTTACCTTCATCAGTTTTCTTTAATTTGCCTGTATGAAAGGATACGAATATCCCATCGAATGTCCTACTTATCTCTGGATTATTGGGAAGTGTAAATCTAGTAAATGTATCCATATTATCGGTAATCATTACAACCTTATACTTACTTTTTAACTCTTGTAACTTCAATAATATTTTTTCAGATACATCAATTGTCTCAGCGTCTTTCTTAAATATTTCAAATAGATATTCTTTATCAATATCAAATTTTGCTTTTATTAAATCATGAGCTTCTTCAGCAGTATGTAACCCCACCATCCAATCTTTTACGAAGTCTTTGTTCTCAACAAATACAAAGGTATTAATATCGTTTCTAAGGTTGAATAATTTATGGTCTTCAGAGTAAATACTATTCCAGAAGTTTTGATAAGAGATAACACCATTAAAATCTACAAAAAGAACAGGTTTCATAAACTTATTTAAAAAATACTTTTAAATAATAACTGAAATTAGGATTCAATTGTACCTGGCAATATGTAAGTACCATTCTTAATTTCATTACGCTTACCTAGTAGTCTTTGTGCTCTCTCAATCCATTTAATGTGCAATACCACAGGAGTTGAAACTTCTGATTCTGTAGAAACTATTGTTACTCTGAGGCATCTTGAGTTAGATCCTCCTTTAGTAACTTCTGAAGAAAGAACTTTATATCCATTGCCTCAAAAAACTCCCCTAGATTTAGAGGTTCTTTAATATCAATATATTTTTCAAGAGTATTCGCGTTAAACGTTGTCCTGATTTAATAATTGAAGGATTATAGCACCAAAAAGCCAGATAACAATTGTATTGCAATACAAAATCGCCTAAATTAGGCGTTTTTATTAGGAAGTTGATACTTTTGAGAGATTCTTTTAATATTTTTATCTAAATTATCTAGTACGAAGATTAAATTAAATTCTTTTGGTATAATTTTAGTGGCTTCCGGGTAGTTGAACATTGCCCACCAAATATCACCCTTCCCTAATTCTTGATATAATCATTGTAATTAATAGACAATTTCTATGGCAGAGCCAAAAACTAAAAAAAATGATGCTAGTGTTGAAGATTTCTTAAATTCAATAGAAGATGAAACTCGAAGAGCTGATGGTTTAGTTTTGCTCGATCTGTATAAGAAAGTTATCAAAGAAGAACCAAAAATGTGGGGAACAGCGATTGTTGGATTTGGAGAATATGAAACTAAATCTGGAACTTGGCCTTTGGCTGGATTCTCACCAAGAAAACAAAACCAAACTTTGTACGTAATGCAAGATGATTTAGACCTTTCTGACCTATTATCAAAGTTAGGTAAGAACACTACGAGTAAAGCCTGTTTGTACATAACTAAACTTAGCGAGGTGGACTTGGGCGTTCTTGAGCAAATTATCGAAAGATCTTACAACCATTCAAAACAAAAATTTAATTAACCATTAGCAAACAATTATGACTTTTCAAGAATCAATCCAAACATGTTTGAATAAGTACGCTGAATTCGAAGGAAAAGCTTCTAGATCTGAATTATGGTGGTTTCACCTTGCTGTAGCATTAGTAACCTCTGCTCTGTCACTTTTAAGTACAGTTGTTGCCAGTATATTTTTAATCGCAGTTCTATTACCAATTCTGGCTGTTGGTGCAAGAAGATTAAATGCAGTTGGGAAAGACAAGTGGTGGTTATTACTTTGGTTGATTCCTGTTGGAGGAATTATTGTTCTTGCGATTTGGTGGTCAGAACCTGATGTTGTTTAATTAGATTTAAACCTCTAAATATAGTAAATTAAGTTAACGTTTAATATGTTAACTTTTTTTATGTCTACTATTCCAAAAGCACCAGAAGGCTACAATACAATAATGCCTTTCGTAATAACTAAAGACGCTACAAAGGTAATTCAATTTCTGAAGGATGTTTTCTTTGCTGTTGAGCAACCCTATTCTCTAACTTACGATACTGATGGACTAGTTTTGCATTGTGAATTAATGATAGGGAATTCGATGGTTGCAGTGGCAGATACTAAACCAGACTGGCCTTATACACCAAGCCTTTTACAAGTTTATGTTAATGATGTTGAATCCACATTGGCAAAAGCTGAATCTTTAGGAGCAGTTGTTATAACTAAGCCAACAGATTTTCTTGGATATAAATTCTCTAGAATAAAGGATGCATGGGGAAATATGTGGTGGGTTTATCAGCATATGGAAGATTTAAAATGGGATGAATCTTCTTCCGATACTTCAGAGCAATCATGGGAACCTACACCAGAATCTGAGTATATTCACTCTACTCTGTTGGAAGCAATGAAGAACTTAGGAAAATAGATAATGTTATCGTGTTAGAATCACATACTTAAAAACATTATGTGGAAACGCTAATAGCACCAGTTAAACCAGAGTTTAAAATACTGGACTCTGATTCAGTTGAAGAAAAAAGAGAAAAATATTCAGCCTTGTTCAGATACATGCGATTTGATTGTTTGGATGAACTTCCCGATAGACGAATTGTGACTGGTCAGCTAAATGATCAGCTGTATAAATGCAGAGGAGGTTTTATTACTGGGTTAAGAAATCTTCTATTCTGCTTACCATACGATGTCCCTCTTCCTGAAGAACACGCTCTTAATGTAGCAATTCAAGATTTCGTATCTTATGTAAAGAGCTTGGATTTCTCGCAAAATGTAGATCGAGCTTGTGTGGATAAGATCAACGAAGTTTTGGATAAAGTACTAGATTTCCTATCAGGTGCTTAATCTTTCTGAAATCAAACTTCTTCATGCCTAAGTTATCACTGTAATGGTAAAATAACTTCATGGGAATAATATTAGGATTATTAATGATTGGATTTGTAGTCGTTGGGTTGCTAGGAATCGGATTTATTGCTTCTAGAAAGACTAAAGATTTTAGTACATATAGACAGACTTACAAACTGTACGGGGCAATTTATCTCTTTATTCTAGTTGGATTTTTCTTCGCTATAGCAGCTGTACTCGAAATTATAGGCTTCAAAATATTCTAATATGACTTTTGAGGACCGAGTTAAAAAAGTAGATGAACTTCTTAAACGCGATTATCCTGTTGTTCAAACACCGCTTACTCATAACAATGTTTATGAATTGATTGTGTCTGTAATGCTTTCTGCACAGACTTTAGATGCAACAGTTAATAAAAAAACTCCAGCACTTTTCAAAAAGTATCCAACTCTCAAAGATTTAGAAAAAGCTGATCCAATTGATGTAGAGATGATAATTGGAGGCATTAATTACTATAAAACTAAGTCTAAACATTTAGTCGAAATGGCGAAGAAGGTGAATTCAGAATTCCGAGGGGAGATTCCTTCGACAATGGAAGAACTAACTACTCTACCTGGTGTCGGAAGAAAAACTGCGAATGTAGTTATTGCTGAATGGTTTGCAAGACCAGAGGCTTTCAGAAAAAGAGTTATTGAAAGGCAACACGCAGGAGTTACAGATGGGAGACTAGACGGATTCTTAACTGAAGAAGATAAAAAAATGCCTAAGGTTGTGGCTGGTTACGTTCCACCAGGATTTGTTGTTGATACTCATGTTTTAAGAACAGCCAATCGGTTAGGATTATCAAAAAATAAAACTCCAGAGAAAGTTGAGAAAGATTTAATGAAGATTTTTCCACCATCTGAATGGGCAGATACTGCACTCAGAATGGTTTTTCACGGAAGATATCGATGTACATCGAGAGACCCTAAATGTTACCTGGATCCTGAATGGAGTAAGATCTGTAGCTGTGTAAATGAAATTAAGGTATATTGATTTCGTGTCTTAACTTGTTTTTTGATCTGCAATCCACCTCGCTCTATCCACTCCAGTAACGTTTCCTTCAGCATCTTTAATAATATACTTCATAAACTCGAGTTCGCTTTCTCGAAAAGTATTGCTTCTTCGTTCCATTATGAAATGTAAAATGAGTTTTTCTTTATCGGTTAGTGGTCTTACATCAGTTTTAAGCCTTAAATTGATTTCATTCTCGGTAGGATTTTCAAAAAAATATGGAACATGATCACTAGGTAAACTATATGATCTACGAAGCTTCATTTTATCATCATTCGGATTTTCGGTCAGGTCAATAATTGCACAAAATCTTGAGGGAGAAATATTATGTATCTCGGTACCCATCTCATCTATAAAATAAGCATTGGAACTAGAGCCTAAAGATATGTGTATAGGTTTGTCTGGATTGGCACTGACAACGTCACTTAAAATATCTGCTTCTGCTGAAGAATGTCTTGAAGAGGTAGTGCGTAGAAGTTTCCGTAGATGTAACAAAAAAGAGTTACTTGACATTTCTCCCTCACTCAAGTTCCCATCAGTCATTATTTGTTTGATCGCCTTTATATCAACACTATTATCGTTAGGGAATTTAAGGCTAATTCGATAAGGTTTCCCATCATTTCTCTTTTTTAACCCAATGAATTCTGCTTCCTGATCTGAAAGTGGGAGATTATTAATTTTGTAGAATTCTTGCTTGTAATCTATTACCTCTCGAGTCTTTGTTCTGTACTTATCTGTATATTGGTTACTACTTTTTTTAACAAAGTATCGCTTAACCTCTAAGCCTTCTCTTGAATTGGGCAATCTATCTAAATGATTTCTATTCCAGATGTTTCCTATTAAATCCATTTTATCATTATATCGTAAGTATGAGTTTCTAGGAACTGAACTTACAACGTATCTGGGATTTTCACCACTATTCAAGATTACAACATTTATTTTGGTAGAATTACTCTTCATGATTGGAAGCATCGATAATTTGCTGAACATCGTCCAATGTTAGTCCTAAATTTTTGGAATATGAGTAAGTTAAAACTGTTGATGCGTCGACTTTCCCGTAGATTTTAGCAATCTGTCTAGCTATATTTCGCAAAGCATCCATCGCAACTCTTTCCGCACCTTCGTCAGGTTGATCTGAAATTGCATTCCCTTTAATCTGATCCCATTCTTGAGAATCGATTGCCCTAAGTTCTTCTTTATCTGCCATAGTTACCACAAAGTAATGTCAATATTATATACCTCAAGTTCCAGTTTAAACAACATCAATCTGGGTTAGGATTTCATCTGGATAGTTGGTTATTAAAATAGCGTTTCTGCGATATAAGCTCACTTTATCTTTGACCAAGGAAAGCTTTTATCATCTCCTTTCAGTCGATGGTATAATTCAACTATGGCATTTAAACTTCACTCAAACTACAAACCATCTGGCGATCAACCACAGGCAATTGATATTCTTTCAGAAGGTGTAAAAGCTGGATTAAAACATCAGACTTTGATTGGAGCTACGGGAACAGGTAAGACTTTCACTATGGCGAACCTGATTCAGAATGTAAATAAACCAACATTGATCTTATCCCATAATAAGACTTTGGCGGCACAGTTGTACTCAGAATTTATAGACTTTTTTCCAGAAAATGCAGTGGAATACTTTGTAAGTTACTACGACTATTACCAACCAGAAGCATACGTTCCTTCTAGAGATTTATATATTGAGAAAGATTCAGATATTAACGAGGTAATCGAAAGATACAGAAACTCTGCAACTCAAATGCTTTTATCACGAAAGGATACTATTATTGTATCAACTGTTTCATGCATATATGGTCTTGGAAATCCAGATGATTACGAGGGTATGAGCGTGAAAATTGAAACAGGAAAAGCTTTAACACGAGACAAACTACTTTCTCGTTTAAGAGATATGCAGTACGAAAGAACTAACAATGATTTTGGAACAGGAACTTACAGAGTTAGAGGTGACTCATTAGATATTAATCTTACAGTTTCCGAAGACAGAGCTGTTAGAGTTGAATTCTTTGGAGATGACATCGATTCAATTAGAATTATGAATCCAATCAGTGGAGAAGTTATTGGAAGAGTCGACGAGATTACAATCTTTCCAGCAAAGCATAACGTAACTCCAGAAGAAAAACTAAAAAGAGCAATTGTGCGAATTCGAGAAGATTTAGAAAAAGAGGTAAAAGACTTTACTGATAGAGGTAAACTTGTAGAAGCAACTAGATTAAAACAAAGAGTAAACTACGACATGGAAATGATCGAAGAAACTGGATTCTGCAAGGGAATTGAGAATTATTCTAGATACATAGATGGGCGAGCAGTTGGTTCAGCTCCGTCTACTTTACTCGATTATTTTCCAGAAGACTATCTAACAATTATCGACGAATCCCATATTACAGTCCCTCAGATTGGAGGAATGTATTCAGGAGATAGATCAAGAAAAGAAAACCTTGTTGATTACGGATTTCGAATGAGATCAGCGCTAGATAATAGACCTCTAATGTTCGACGAGTTTACAAAAAGAACTAACCAGGTCGTTTACACAACAGCAACACCTTCGGAATACGAGATCAAAAATTCTAACGAATCTGCACAGCTTCTACTTTCCTAAATTCTTCGATGTGATAAAATCCAACAACATAAATATTGCTAAAAATGGGCGACGACTTTATTCAATTTGAAATAATAGATAAAACAAGCGAATTTCCTTTGTTTTCTACACTTTTACCAGAATTTCAATATGTTTTCGTTGGTATGATTTTTGTTGTAGAGGAAAGGAGAAGAGGGTCTGGAAAAGTTAATAATTCAAGTGAAACTGAAATATTAGAACCAGACAGCGATTACGAAACTTGGATGGCAAGTGTTCAACTTGATAGATATGAACAACCACTAGCCGGATATCATTTTTCTTTAAAGGATGGTTACGAACAAGAAGAGTTCTTCGCAGAATTAAGAAGCATGGTAGAAAAGAGAATTGCAAAGAAAAGGCTTGAAATAGTTAATATCCTTGGACAATATGGCAATAGAGAGCAGGTTGTTAATGATATGTTTTTTAGAGACGCTGCAGAATCAATTGCTAGATACTTGGTAATGGCCTCTGCTAGTAAAGACTTTCAGGTACCACCACATGTCTTTCCTGACTACGAAATGGCTGATCTTTGCGAATACGATAAATTAAGGAAGTATTTAGGAACAATTAAGAATACAAAAAATGGAAAGAAAAAGGACTCAAACCAGGGTTCAAGTCCTTCTGCATTCGAAGTTTAAACTAAAGAAGCTTTTATTCTTCTGATTCCGCTTCCACTACTTTCTTCTTTTACAATCTTGAAAGTTTTTCCGCCTTCACCAAGTTCAGAAGTATTGGAAACGTGTGGACCTCCGCAGAATTCTTTAGAAACAGATTCTTCCACTGAATTCCCAATGTAATAAATTGATACGACATCTGGATATTTAGCTCCGAATTCCATTTGTGCACCAATATTTTCAGCTTCTTCTTTTTTCATTTCTAATCTTACAACAGGTAACTTTTCTGCAATTCTTGCGTTAACCCATTCTTCTACATTCTTGATTTCTTCTTCAGTTAGTTTTCTATCCAAATTGAAGTCAATTCTTAATCTTTCAGCAGTAATATTACTTCCCCTCTGCTTGATAGTAGGATTAACAAGTTTCTGTAAAGCTGCAAGTAACAAGTGATGAGCTGTATGAAGTTTTGTAGTTTCTTCTGACTGATCAGCTAAACCTCCTTTAAACTTCTGCTCTGCTCCAGCTCTAGAATCGGATTGGTGTTTTTCCTGTTCAGCGTTGAATTCATCCATAGAAAATTCAGAAATTCCCATTTCTTTCAAAAGTTCTAATGTAAGTTCTACTGGAAAACCGTAAGTTTCGTACAAGTTGAAAGCGTCTCCTCCCGAAATCCCATGCCTGCCGGCAGGCAGGGAAGTTCTCTGAGAATTATTTACTTCGTCTACAAGTTTGTTTAATTCTCTCAAACCATTGCTTATTGTCTTTGAGAACTTTTCTTCTTCTCTAACTAATTCAGAAATAATTCGAGCTTTCTGTTCTTGTAAATGAGGGTAACCGTGAGTCATTTTTTCGATTACAACTTTTGCCAAATCTTCTGCAAAATTATCTTGAATTCCAACTTTCATAGCGTGTCGGATCATTCTTCTTATAAGTCTTCTTAGAATATATCCCTGGTCTTTGTTTGAAGGAACAACTCCGTCTCCAATCATTAAAACGCTTGTTCTAATGTGGTCCGCAATAACTCTAAATGAGTTTGATTTATCGTGATCTTTTCCATTTCCGTCTTTGTAATTCATTCCAGAAAGCTCTTCAACTTTTTGAATGTAAGGCATGAAAATGTCTGTTCCAAAGAAGTCTTCTTGATCTTGAATACACTTAACTACTCTTTCAAATCCTCCCCCAAAGTCGATGTTCTTCTTTTCCATCTGAACCCACTTTCCGCTTTCATCAAATCTGTACTCCATGAAAACGTTGTTTCCGATTTCGATGAATCTCCATGAGTCATCGTTAATGTCGTACTTTTCCTGCTCGTGAACAATTTTTCCTGTATCAAAGAAAATTTCTGAACAAGGTCCTCCAAGTTCTCCAACAACATCAGGTCCTCTTTGCCACCAATTTTCTTTCTTTCCGAATGGAAAGATTCTTGGCTTCCAAGTTTTTCCTTCTTCTAAATCTTTTGGTAAGTTTGATCTGTCTTCTGAGTATTCAGCTTCGATGCCGTATTTCCTGAATGCCTTTTTCCAAAGTTCGATTGCTTCGTCGTCTCTTGGAATAGAATCGTCTCCTCCCCAAACCGAGATGTATAGTCTGGATGGATCGAATCCGTATCTTTCTACATGAAGTTCCAAAATCCAAGGAATTTGTTCAGCTTTTGTAAAATCCCCAAGTGACCAATTGCCCATCATTTCGAAACAAGTTAAATGTCGATTGTCCCCTACATCATCAATATCGATTGTTCTTACGCATCTTTGCAAATTATAAAGTCTCGTTCCCAAAGGGTGTGGTTGTCCTCCTAAATAAGGAACAAGTGGGAACATTCCTGAATTTACGAAAAGTAAAGTAGGATCGTTATTTGGCACTAATGACATGTTCGGAACAAGCTTGGCGTTTCTAGGTGATTCTTCCCAAAATTTCAAAAATTCTTCTCTGATTTGCTCTGACGTTTTCATGATGTGTAAATTAATATACAGGATTATATCGTGTCATGGTGAGCCTGTCGAACCATGTTGCGATATATGTAAAACTTTAATTAGATCCCGCATCAAGTGCGGGATCTGTCGGTGGTGCGGGATCTGTCGGTGGTACGGGATCTATGGTTGTATCGGAATCGGTATCTCAAAATATGATATATTAATAGTATGAGTGATGAAGAAAAAGACGATAAGCCACAATCCATAGCAGAAATGAACGACGAGTATATTAATCTTCGTCGAATTCAACTTGTAGAACAATATTACGAAGAAAAAGATGCTAGAAGAAAGCTTCAGGCACAAGGACTATCTATCGAGGAGGCGAAAAACGCTTTAAAAGATGCGAAAACGAGAAACAAACTTGTGAATGCTAGTAAGGCAAAGGTTCAAAAAATCGCCGGGAAAGTAAAAACTTTGAGGACTATTGGAACAGGAATCTCTTTTTTAGCCTCTACTTTCTGGATCTGGGCAATACCGTTGTTTGGTTGCATTATATTTTTACTTATTGCTTTTCCAGTAGCATTTTTAGCGAACCCCACTCGCTTCAGCGGACTTCTAGACAGTAGTTGTACAGAACAGGCAGGTAATGATGAAGAGAAATTAGCTCAGTGTGCTAGAGACGCAATTGAAGAAAATAATCGCAATTCCTTCAATAATCGAGGAATGCTTTAACTGTGTAAGTGAGAGTTCAAGTGTAAGTTAGCAAACTATTTTGTTGGTTCGTCAGTTGGAGTTGGCTCTACAAATGTCTGATCGTTTGTTGGATTAATATATTTGTAATAATCCTGCATTATTTCTTCTTCAGTCTTTTCATCTAAAGATTTTTCCTTTGGTGCTTCAGTTACAGAGGCTACTGGTGTTTCTGTAGTTTCTACAGGTTTCGTTTCCACAACTTCAGGAGCTTTTGGAACATCAACAACTGGTGCAGGAGCTTCAGTTACAAGATAATTTGGTTGAGAGTAGTCTGCAACAATTTGTGCTCGGATGTCTTGGTCTTCTTTTTCAATTGCATTCTTTGGCTGTTCTGCTACAGTTGTTTCTTTTATTACCGGTTCTTCTACAACAGGTTTATCCACCGTTGGCGTAATAAAGTAGCTGTTATCAAAAGATGAGTAAGGATCTGAACTTGTGTAATCAGTAGTTACAGTTGTGATTTCCTCTTCCTCTACATCGTCTCTTTTCCAAATTCTGATTAGAATCCATGGAATAAATAATAATAGGAATGTTAATCCGCAAAGAATTAAAATCAAATTTACAACTGATCTTGGAATTAAAATCCCCAAGAAATTTACATTATCTGATTCGCCTTGTGGGAACGATACAATATCTTCGGCATTAATATTTACTGATTGAGTTACTTCTCTGCTCTCGCCTCCTGCTGCAGAAACTGATAGTTTAATTTCGTATGTTCCGTTTACTAAATCCTGATCCACTCTACATGTAAAGTCTAAAATCGAAACTGTACATAAGCTAGTTTTGTCTTCGCCGTTTAAAAAGAATTTAAATGAATTTATATCCACTTCTGCATTTACACTAGGTCTGAATTTCCCAACTACTTCAGGTTTTCGTAAATTTAGAGTTGCTCCATCTTGAGGAAGAATATCTGTAATTTCTACAAATGCATCTGAAGGTTCTTCAGGTTCCTGTGGTTCTTCTGGCTCTTTATTTTGAATTACAAATGTTGGTGACCGTTTGATAGTTTCAACATTTTCGGAGTCGATTGCTACAAGATTTAAGTAGTATCTTCCATCAGGTAAATTGCCAACATCCCAAGTAAATGAGTTTGTTTCTAAAGTACTGAATTCAAAAATTATATCGAAATCAGGATTACTTTCTTCCTTTGCGAATAGTAAATAACCTTCTGCTAATCCGTCTGGATCAACAATCTTCCAAGTGATTTTGTTATCCGCACCTTTGAAAATCTGATTTTCTGTAGGTGTAATAAATGTAATCTGAGCCGCTGTATTTGTTACTTCAGGTTCAGGTGTTGGCTGAGTTGGTGGATTAACTGGAGGTGGCGGTGGTCTTTTCAAAATTGAAAGAACAAATTGCTGAGTTGCCGCTCCAGCAAAATTATCATCTGCTGCAACAATGATTGTATAGTCTAATCTTGTAACTCCGTTTGGGAATGAAACTCCGCCGTTTCTAGTAATCAATCCAGTAGAAGGATCAATCGATAAGAAACTTGCTGTTTGAACAAGTCTATATGTAATAGGGTCGTTATCTGGGTCAGTTGCGTTTACATCGTATTGCCAAGCATCGTTTTCGTAAATTGATAGCTGTGGTGGCAAAGAAGTGATTGTAGGAATTCTATTATTGTTTAGAACTCTCACTCTTCTTCCATTACATGCTGTGTAATTATTAGCACCGTTCTTTAAAGTAAGACAAACTTTCAAACAGTAATCTCCATCGTTTAATGGCGCTGCTCCAACATTGGCTTTTGTGTTCCAGTTGATATCGTTATTAACAGAAGCATTCGAGACAAAGTTCGTGCTCATTATTGTTCCTACTTTCGTTGATCTACAAGATGCAGAATCCCAAATTTCTATTGTTGTAGGAATCGCAGTTTGTTCATCATCAAAAGTTCTTACACTTATTACTACTGAGTTTTTTACTTTTTGATTTGCTGTAGGTGAAACTAGAAAAAATTGATCTGCAGCATCTGCCAGTGGATCTGTAAAAATGTCGTTAGCGCGTACGATTCCAGCACTGAATGTGAAAAATGTGGCCGCAATTATTAGTAAAAATATTCTCTTCATTGATTGTATTATAAAAGAAATTGGGGAATAAGCCAATGTTTAATAAACCTCTCCCTGTTCCGACAAGTCGGAACTTCCCTCTCCTTTAAAAAAGAAGAGGGAGGACACCACGTAGTGGTGCCAGGAGAGGTTTACTGCGTTAGCGTTCCAGCAGAATTTACCAGCGGAGTAATATCATTCTGAGTCTGAGTAATATTATTCGCACTTGGAGAATTCAAATCCAACAATTCTTCAAAAGCCGCATTTACTTCTATTCCCTTAACCATCTGCCAACTTTGAGCAAAAGGTAACGATTCTGCAAAAATCTTTAAATCAGTATCTGCAAGATTATCCGCAGCCATATCTTTTCTTGGGTATAGAATTCCGAATTGAGCTGTATCAGTTTTTATATTATCGTTTAGTTTTCTAAGTTGTTCTGGTTGAGTAATCCAGTTTAAGAAATCCCACGCGTAAGCAGCATTCGGTCTTTTCGAAGAAACCATGTTTCCCCAATAGTCCGCCCAGTTGATTAGTGGCTGGCTTTGTCCAACTAACTGTGGAACCTGAGCTACTCCAATATCTAACCCTAAAGATAAATCTTCGTTTGTAGTTTTTAAATCTCTGTATCTGTAGCTTGGTGCAAAAATCATGGATAAGTCTCCTTCCAAGAATGCTACTGCATCATTTTTTGCTGAAGATCTCCAAGTATAGTTCGCACTTGTAGCAAAATCTTTGTAGAAATCTAACGCACTTTTAGATTCTGTTTGTGATCCGAAAATTGGTAAACCATTTGCGTCTGTTATCTCTACTCCATTCTGAATCATCAATAGATTGAACATCGCTGTTGCGTAAGTTACATTCGAGGCTATTCCTGCTGCAAATCCTCCTCTTGTTAAAGTTGATCCTGTTTTCTGAGTTAGTGTTCTGGCTAAATTTCTAAATGTAGTCCAGTCAGTTGGAATTGTTGAAACTGAAGCTGCGTTCAATTGATCTTTGTTGTATAAAATCGCGTATGTATCAAGCCATAAGGGTACTCCGAAAACCTTCTGAGTTGTAGAACTAGCAAAATCTGAAGCTACGACTGGATAATATGTATTTGCGAATGTTGCGTAATCGGTTACATTACTTGTCGCAGCTTGAGCGTAATTAATATAATCTTTGACCCAAGTGTTATTCACCATGAATATGTCTGGTGTTTCAACTACATCTGTAGAGGCGATTCTTCTATTTAGTTCACTTCTATAATTTGCAACTGCGTCATCATAAGAGCCGATTGGCCATTGATCTGCATACTGAATAGTTACGTTTGGATTTATGGAATTGTATTCATCTAGCAAAGGTCCTACGGCATCTTCTGATAAGTAAACTCCCCACCATTGCAAGATCACTGTTTTATTAGGATCAGTACCTGTTGTTGTTGGAGTTGTTCCACCAGTTCTTCTTGTTCCTAAAAGTACTACTAGTAAAACAAGAATAATAAGTAATGCGATTACAATAATAATGTATCTTTGAGGAATCTTAGGTAAAGATCTTTTTGGCGTGTCGTCATCATCTGAAGGCGGAACGTTCGTATTTACAACTGTAGTTTCTGTTTTTGGCTCTTCTAACAGTTCTTTTAGATAAGCTGGTTGTTCGTAATAGTCAGGCATAGTTCAAAAAAGCTAAAAGCTCAAAATCAAAAGATTAAAACTTCTTTCTCATTCTATAGGAAACGGTAGGAAAGATCAAAAATCAAATCAGAAAGAACCCCTCTTCCCGATAAATCGGGCATCTCCCCTTTCAACCCTTCGAGAGCCTCAGGATGACAGGGAGAAAGTGCGAAGCACAAGAGGGGTTCTTTCCCACAGCCATAGAACTCATTTCAGTATTAGTATAAAATGGTTTTATGAGTTTATATTCGAGTTCTAACAACGCGCGAAAATTTTTAATTGGTTTCCTTGTTTTTGCTGTCGTAATAATATTTTTCGACAATTTCGGAACTATTCAAAGAGGTATTGGCGGAACTACAGACGAGGCAAGTCGATTCTACATGAAGTCAAACCGAATATTTAATGATCTTCCTGAATTCGATATTCCATCTATTAATATTGGAAGCTCAAATCCTCAGTATAGTATTACATCAACATTTTCGAACACATTCCCTGATGTTTCGTACGTTTATCAAGTTTTAAAACCTAGAGAAAATTTTCAATTCTTAGCAACTTTTGAAGACACAGCAGCAAATTTAGGGTTTGAAGAAGAACCTCAAATTTTTGGACCTAATGATTACAGATGGCAATCTGCCGATAGAACAAAGACTCTAAGATACAACAGCGTAACTCAGGTTTGGAGTTTAGAAACTGATTTATCTGCAAACTCTGATGCTAAAGTTGCTGATTTAACTGGTGATGCTTCGAGTTACCAAACTAGATTAGCTCAGTTAGTAAGAACTTTGAATTTTGGTTCTACAGGATTTACTAGTCCACAATTTGATTTGAAATTTTTAGACTTGAATGCCGCAGGAGAATACATTGTTACATCTACTATTGATGATGCTGAGTTTGCTGCAGGATCTGTTTATAGAGTTTTGGATCAGGCAACTTTGAAACCTCAAAACGAAAGACCAGCAGTTCGACCTGGACAAACTGCTCCGTTAGATTTAAAAGGAAAGGTTTATACTTCTGATTCTACAAATGGAAGTTTTAAAACGTTATTTTCTTACAATCTATCTAATCCAGCAAAGGATGTTTTCCGAATAAATTTCATCAATTTTGAATATACTTTAACTGGCGTTTACCAAATTATCACTCCTGAAGAAGGTTTCTCTAGAGTTCAAAGTGGCGAAGGAGCTTTAGTTGCTCTTTCAACTTCTACAGATGATTATTTTGCTACTGCTCCGCTCCGAGAAGTTAGAAGATTCCAAATCGATGCACGAAGAACAGAACTTGCTTTCTACGAACCTCAGGAATGGGTTGGATTCACTTATCCAATTTATGTTTATTATGGAACTGCAGAACTAACCGATGGTTCTTTGGCA
Organism: Patescibacteria group bacterium; assembly: GCA_963169855.1. Lineage (GTDB taxonomy): Bacteria > Patescibacteriota > Dojkabacteria > J137 > J137 > KLAP211. Next base: position 217,862 of record CAUJCN010000001.1, on the reverse strand, counting down.
AATGCTGTCTTCTTTATGGATGCGATTAAGAGAGTTAATTAAGAAAGCTAAATTAAGCTTCCGTATTTGCCATCATAGCGAATAAATAAAAAGCTCTTCTGTATGCAGGCTTATTAGTAAGAGCTTCCTTTTTTCTAATCAACTCTGCTCGTCTTCTACCATCCTCTTCAGCCATAAATGGTTGCGAAAAGTATAACTCATCTAATTTTGCAAGTTCCTTCTCTTCGTCGTCAGTTAAACCTTTCGCTGGATTTTCTACCACTGTCTCCATAAGTATAATCTTAATATATACGATTTTATCATAGATTTTTAATTATTTTCTGCAGCCTCATCGGCCCAGTAATCGTTTCCATCCGGAGTTATTATTCTTACTCTTCTCATTTCTGAATTCGTACAATAAACCAAATCTTGTTTTGCGTATGCGGTTGCCTTAAGAATTTTATCAATTAAAAGATCACTAGTTAAAATCCCAACATGATCAATTACAAAAGGAAACTTTATGCTCCCCTCTCCGCTGTCAAAAGTAACAGCCAAAGAAACTGAATTATTCTTCCATAAAACAAACGTGGCTTTTTCCATATTGCTTCTCAATTTGAAATACATTTTATCTTTACTCTTTTTAATTTCTTCATTAGATAAACCTTTATTATCTTGTCCTAAAACTGCTAAAAGTTGATCGATATTCGCATCAAAAAAATCTTTTATACTTTTGTAGTCTGGAATTCGATTACAAATCAGAACTGTGTTGTCCCCAAACTCGTATTTATGAACAATTTCTACCGAAGAATTTTGTTCGCGAATACCTCGCATAATGTGAGAATATAAGGCTTTAGATTTACTCTGGACTAAATCTTGAAAAGTCTGCTCTGCTCGTTCGTCGTCGGGAAACTGATCCATTTGCATAAGTTTTATTAATATGACGAGATGTTATATCGCAGAGTTTAAGGTTGTCAAATGCCTGAGCAAACTTGCTCTCCTCTATGATAGAATCTTAATATGAAACTAACAGAACTCTCAGCTTTTTTAAACAAACTCGAAACCACAAGTTCTAGAAACGATCTAACCACTTTAACCGCGGATTTTCTAACCCAGCTTTCACCAAAAGAAGCTCGATTTTTTATCTACTTTCTTCAAGGTAGAGTTGCACCAAAATTCGAGCCGATTGAATTCAACTTCTCAGACAAAATGATTATCAGAAAACTTCAGGAATTTACTTCTGAAGATGTTAAGTCGATGTTGGGTAAACTTGGGGATATGGGGAATGTTGCAGCAGAAATTCGAGAAACATTCAAAGGAGATGTCATGCTGAGCCTGTCGAAGCATGATAACCAAAATGGTGAAACACATCTCGACAAGCTCGATGTGACAGACATCAAAGTCGAAACTATCGAAGAACTACACTCATTCTTAATTAAAATAACTCAAACTTCTGGGAAAGGATCTCAAGATGCAAAATTAAAATTGTACGAAAACCTTTTCAGAATTCTTGAACCTCAGGAAATTAAATTCACAACTAGAATTATTTTAGGAGACTTAAGGCTTGGTGCTAGCGACAAAACTCTACTCGACTCTCTTTCTTTTGTTGTGTCTGGAGATAAATCTACAAGAAAATTAATTGATCAGGCTTTTGGAGCAAGAGCAGATGCTGGTCAACTTGCGGAAATTATTCTCACTGATAAATCTTCAGCAATTGAAAATCTATCAAAAATTAAAATTGTTCCTGGAGTTCCAATCGCATCTAAGCTTGTGGAGCGAGAAGATTCTGCAGCTTCTGTTTGGGAAAGAATGCCGAAGTGTTTTGTTCAGCCAAAGTTGGATGGACTACGTGGTCAAATTCATTTTGATAAAAAAACTGGTGAGGCCGAAGTCTACAGTCGAAATATGGAAAGACTTACAGACAACTTCCCAGAGCTTTTGGAATCTGTAAAAAATCTTGGTGTTGATTCTGTTGTTTTGGATTCAGAAATTATTGGTGTAGAAGAAGATGGTAATTACAAAACTTATCAGGAAACAATGCAGCGAAGAAGAAAGTACGATGTGGAAACTTATGCAAAAGATATTCCTGTCCGAGCAATGTGTTTTGATGTTTTGTATTTGAATGGAAAAGATATAACTCAGGAACCGATAGAGGAACGGCTGAGAATACTGGAGTCTTTGCTTTCTCAGAACTCTAAGGAGGAAGCTCAAAGCTCAAAGCTCAAAGCTCAGGGCTCATTAAAGATGCTGGAGACAAAACAAATGCAATCAGAAGCTGAGTTGGAAGAATATTTCTTCAGCAAAGTGAATGCAGGTTTAGAAGGAATAATTACTAAAGAAGAAAAATCTACATACGAACCTGGAACAAGAAATTTCAAATGGATTAAGCTGAAGGCTAATACTCAAAGTCACTTGGTAGATACAATCGACGTTGTTGTGTTGGGATATTTCTACGGACAAGGTGCGAGAAATAAATACGGATTTGGTGCGATGTTGGCAGGGGTCTACGATGCAAGTAACGATACCTACTACTCTATTGGAAAAGTTGGAAGCGGATTTACAGATGAACAAGCTCCAACAATTAATGCAGACTTACAGAAACATTTCGTGGCCGAGAAACCAGAAAACTATGTTGTAGATAAAACTTTAGTTCCAGACGTTTGGGTAAAACCAAAATTAGTTATGGAAATTGTTGCAGACGAAATTACAAGAAGCCCAAACCACACAGCAGCGAAAGGAATTCCTGCAAAAGTAAAAAACGATGATTCAACAAAAGGGTTGTCTATTCGATTTCCAAGATTAAAGATTTGGAATCGAGATAAGGATTACCCTAATAGTGTTGAGGAGATTGTGAGGATGTATGAGTTGAGGAAGGGGGAGTAAATATGTCGGACTTTGATCGTAGATGGAAAATTAATACTACAGTTAATCCAGAAGATGAATTCCGCAAATTTAAAATTAGATTGATGAACGATTTTAAAAATATTGATTCAGCAATGACAAAATTAGGAGTGTATCAATACTGTATGGAATTGGCTATAGATGAAGTGTGGCAAGATCCTGATCGATATGATGCTTTTTCTGAACCTATAAGTAAAAATGTTTCTGACAGTCTGGATGTAGAAAATAACATTGCTGAATTTTTCAGAAAGATTGAAATCATTTTTAGAAGTGAGTTTTCCAGTGATCACATAAGAGGCCTTTATATAAAAAGTCTGCTCCGATCCTTACAGTTATCGAGGTTGGAGGTTGATATAAAAGTATTAAAAAAACAAGTAATTACAGTTCCTAAGGGTGAGAAATTCTTAGACGAGGAGGTAGATACTACACTTTCCTTTCTTAGTGGAAACTCGAATAAGCATTTATTGGATGCTTTAAAATTCTACTACGAAAAGAATTTTATTAAATCTGCAGAATCTATAAGAAGATCGTTAGAGGAATTTCTGAGATCACAGTTGGGAAATAAAAAAGGGTTAAAACAAAATATAGTAGAACTAGGAAAGCTTTTAAAAAAGGATAACAGAGATGCATTCATTAGAGAAATAATAATGGGAACATTTTCAAAACTTGATTATTTCTTTAATAACAATAGTAAACATAACGATGGAGATATATCTGAAGAAGAAAATGAATTCTTGATCTATCAACTAGCCTCTCTGATGAAGTACATAAACGAAGTAACAAATCAATAGTAAGAATGTCAGAATAAGACCCAGAAAAACACTCATGGCAACTTCAAAGTATCAGAGATTCAATCCACGAATCACATCCTGATGTAGTATACTTAATGCATATAAACAAGGATATATGGTTATTACAGCGCAAGAACTTGTAAAAAGACTAAAAGAAAGTGGGATTCTTGAGAATTCTGGACAATCTCGATTTGATTTTTTAGGTGTATCTAATACTTTAACTGACAAAAGTGCAGTTGGGTACATTTTTCAAAATTGGTTACTGGCATGGATGAATCAAAGTGGTATTGAAGCAGCATCTCCTGAGAATACTCAAGAATTTCCAGACTTTTACATGTCTCCGTTGAGCACTACCAAAGATCTTCTCGAAATAAAGGTTTTCGATTACGACGGCGACGCAAACTTTGATATTGCGAACTTTGAATCCTACTGTGACTCCTTGCTTTCAGATTCATACAGACTAGATGCTGATTACCTTATATTCTCATACACTTTGAGAGAGGGGATCTTTAAAGTTAATAATATTTTTTTAAAAAAAATATGGGAAATAACTTGTCCTGGAGAAAGATACGCAATTAGATTTCAAATAAAAAGAGACGTCATTTATAATATAAGACCTGCAAGTATATTTAGAAATCCATCAGGTAAAAGCAAGTTTAAGATTTTCGACTCTCGGAAGTCTTTTGTTGAAGCTCTTTATTCAGTACTGATGAAATACCCCAAGACTTCATTAGCAAGCAGTGATTGGTTAGTAAAAGTAAAAGAAAATTACTTGTCACATACTGGCAATACTTTGTAGTATCCTTTCTGCAACCTTCTGCACCACAGTTACTACCACAGTGTTTCCTAGAAGATCATAAGCTTCTCGTTTTTTTACATCTATTCGAAAATCTTCAGGAAACCCAAATAATCGCAATCCTTCTCTAGTAGTTAACCTTCTTACCCCGTTAATATCAGGGATGGCAATTTTTTCGATATCAGTAGCAACTAAAGTAGGCGAAATTCCATTTGGATCTAGAATCTTGCTGATTTCAAAACTTAATTTCCCAGAAACAATGTTATAACCTGGTTCTAAGTCATATCTGTAATCTCTTATTCCAGATGAGTTGAGATCTTTAGGGTGTTCGAAAACCAGATATCCTTTAGTAACAAGATCATCTAATTCAGATTTCAGATTATCTTCTTGAAAGAGATTGGGTTGTAAGAAACTTTGAATCTCGGCTAATGTTAAAGACATTCCATCCATCCAATGAATTCCTTTTTTGACAGCCCAAATTTTTTTTCTTCTTTCTTTCAGCAAAATATTAAGTAGCTCGGATTGAAACTTACTAACCGACCCTTTAAGTTCTAATTCCCAACTATGAATATTTTCATTCCCGCCGCGTTTATCTTTTATAGATTTACCGTAAAGTTCCTTGACATTAAACTTGCTTAACAATTTGTTTGTGAACGGTGTATTTAGAACATCGAGTCCCTTTTCTAAAATTTCATCTAATTTTGATTTCGTCTTAGGAAAGTTTTCTAAATCAATGGCAGTTTTCTTATGACCTACTATATATATTCTTTTTCTTTTTTGAGGAACTCCAAATTCTGAAGAATCTAAAACTTTCCAAGAGGTTTTGTATTCAAGTAAATCGAGTTTAGTGAGAATTGTTTCAAGGGTTCTACCCATCTTTGCTTTAGGATCGATTTTATCATGGTTGACTAGTCCTTCAACGTTTTCTAAAAGAAATCCTTGAGGTTTTTTTTCTTTTAATATTCTTTCAATCTCGAAAAATAGTGTACCTCTAGTATCTAAAAATCCCTTTCTATTACCTGCAGCACTGAATGGTTGACAAGGAAATCCTGCAAGGAGAAAGTCAAAATCTGGAATATCCCTACTATCAATTTTTGTTACATCACCATTCACATAGTCATTGTTGAAGTTATCTTTATAAACTTTGATCGCTGACGGCTTTATTTCAGACGTAAATACGCAATGAGCTTTGATGTTGAAACTATTACAAGCATTCTCAAATGCTATTCTAGTACCTCCAATCCCAGCAAATAAGTCGATGAATTTTAGTTCTGTTGGTGTTTTTATAATGTAGAAATTAAATACAATAGTTTAAATGCAAGCTATGAATTCTGTCAAAAGGTATTATTTGGCATAGATGCGTTTGAATTGGATAATCTTATATAACTGTATTAAAGCACTTTATTGCAAATGGACATTTGTCCGCCAGTAACAAATATTACTCCTATCAGTTACCCTGATTTTGATTACTTTGACCAGTTTCTAAATACAAGCTCATATTTAGATAATAGATCTAGCACAAAATGAATACGTAGGGTTACCAAAGTTTTACTGTGAATAGAATTATCAAGCTGACTAAGCTAACCATCATAAAAAAGGCTTGCGCGTAAATCATACCATCACTAGTTGAAGTACGTTTGAGCAGTGATATAGAAGCCTCAGTTGATTTTGCACCGCTATATATTAATTTTGCCTCTTGCTCATCTTTAGCTGATGATATTTCTGAAGAGGTCTTGTTCCAGTTATTTACATTTTCTAAATCAAATTTTTTACATTGCTTCCAAAAGTTGTAAATCTGTAGTCTCCCATAAAAACCTATTCCCAAAACAGCAGAAAGAGATAGGAGATAAAGCATCAATATAAATTTTTCACTGTCACTTGAAACATCAATAAGATCTAGGGCTGAAATCCCTAATAGAATGGATGCAGAAAGGCTTAAGTAATCATAAATATGTAGCTCATTACTGTTTTCATGATTCAATGTATCTTGATACACACCTCTCATGTACTCAAAGTTCTGCTCTGCTTTTGATGATAGATTACTTCCCATAGTTTATTTCTTAGTTATTGAGTCCGGAGCCGGAGCAGTTGTTTTTGTTATTGTGTCGCTCATAATTTATTTTTATATAATAATCGTTACATGATAACAATATGTGCAGTTTTTTCAAAATTGTATCTAGTCCCCTGCTATAATTCCCCTATGCCTGAAACACCAAGCCTCCCAAACGGACCTTACCGAGAATATATCGAAAGGCACGCTGGCACTATTCACCCAACCAGCGGGGAAGTTCTCACCCTCAATCTTATAGACATGTGTCCTGCTGATCGATTCTTGCAGATACTTGGGGAATTTGTTGTACATAGAGTAGCTTACTTAAATGATTACAAAGACTACGATAAAAAGTTTCCAGATGTTGCCGATTACGTAGAAACCTATCAAATGCAAAGAACTATGGTGATGAAAGGGTTGTTAGAAAAATATATTAGGAAAACTGTAGCTGAGTTTAGAGAAAATAGACGCAAGAAACCTCAAATAGTTGAACAACACTCTCTTCTGCTAAAGAGACTTGAAGAATTCCTACGAAGATTTGTAGACCAAGATAGGTACGGAAGAGATTTTAGAAAGTCTAAAGGTGACTTGGTTGATAATCCAGACTTGATAAGAACCGCATTTGGACGAGTTTTGAATGCAAAAAGACCCGATGAGGATACTTGGAAACTCTTTGAGGAATTATTCGCTGGTTATCAGAAATTTCTATTCGCAGAGATTTGAAACTCCTATAATTACTACCAGTATTGTGATATGGGCGATTGCCTGCTATAATAAGTATATGGAAGATCCACTTATAGATGATGCTGAATCACAACTCCGAAGTTCTGGCGGAGTACCAGCACCACACATAAATCCAGATCAAATGAACGAAATTCTGAAAGGAAATAAAGTTCTTGTTCCACATATTACATCTTTTGAAGATCTGCTAAGAAATAGTCCTGAGAATCCTGAACATATCGATACAGAAGTAGTTGTTCCTGACGAAGAAAACTTAGAAATCTCTATAAAACCAAAATTTAGTGATGCGGGCAAAAAGGGTTTCATTCCAGATCCACATATTCTAGAGGGGATCAAAAATATCATCTTGAAGATAGGAGTTGATAAATACAGAGAAGCATATAGTGGCAACTTGCAATATTCTGCCGCTCAATATTATCAGGCTTTCTTGATTGAGTATATTATTCCCAATTTGAGTCCTGAGGATCACCGTTACTATGCAATTAAGATTTTAGAAAGGGGAGGTATTAAAATACCTTACATGAAACGAGAAATTGCAGATCTATTGATCGAAACAGGAGCATATCTAGATCGAGAATTTGCAGAAGGATTTCTTCGAGGCAAAACTCTTGAAGATGTAGAACCTGAGTATATTCAAAATTTATTTAAAGGTTTCATAAATGAATATCTTAGCAAACCACTTATTCGTTCAAGAATTACAGAAAAATTCGACAGCTTCCTAAGAGTAGTTATGGAAGTTTCTGGAAATTGGGATGTTTTTATTGGTGCATATGCAGAATTCTCTCTACACTTAACAGCTGAAGAAAAAGAATTAGTAGCGGAGTTAATAAAATCAGCTATAGTGAATTCTAGAACATTCAAGAATAAATACTTTGGATCAGAAATGGTTAAACTGATTTCTAAATTGACAACATCAGATATAGAAATGCTGACTTTGGTTTTTGGAGATGACTTATCTAGCTATATTGGAGATGATTTAGAAAAATATACAGATGAAGAACTAGACTGGCATTTACTAATGCTAGAAAAAAGAATCCACGTTCTTGGAAAGTCAAAAAAGGAAATCGATTTGCCAAAAATTAAGAAAGCGATGAATACTTACTTTTTCTCTCTAAAAGTAAAGTATCTAAGAACTGGAGATCCTGCATCAGCGCAGAAACTACTAACACTTTACAAACAAGATCCAGGTTTCGAAAGGTATCTTCCAGTTGAGTTAACAAAAGGTGCTAGAGGAAAAAACTTCGAAGTGTAACATCTTGGCTTTCCACGAAGTCATTCAATAGAAAACAGTTTTATGAGTAACGTCACACCTGCGGATGCAGGTGTCTTTTGGGTTAAAGCAAATTCTTAAACAAATCTTCGAATGCAGGATTCAGTTCTATTATTAACTTTAACTTCCAAGAACGTTTCCATTTTTTCAATTGTTTCTCCCGAACGATAGCATCACTGATTCGTTCATAATATTCAAAGTATAAAAGTCTGTTAATGTTGTATCTATATGAAAATGAGGTTACGGTTTTATTATCTCTGTGTTCTTGGATACGTCGCACTAGATTGTTAGTGACTCCTATGTACAGTACTGTACAAATTCTGTTGCTGATTATGTAAACGTATCCACTTCTCATAACGCAGTTTACTATGTCGTTGCATAAGTAGCATTGTTCTATGATACAAAATCGTCTTCTTTTAGGAGACACCTGCATTTGCAGATGTGACGATTCGGGAAAAACGTGTCAGCGAGAATTAATCTCTGCTTAGCTAATGGATTGATACTATTTATAAAACGCGTACGCATGAAACTGCTTCTGTTCACCATACTCTTTCCCACTCAAGTATTTAGTTAGTCTATCCGCTCCAGGTCTGATATAGCTATCCAGATGGAAATTCAAATCATCAGAAACAAGAATCAAAATACCGTTTTGCTCCAACTGCATGTGCTGCATATTTCGAATAGTATTCTTATGATTCTCTTTGAAAGATGTAGAAGCCTCGGGAAAATATCTTTCCAAAACACTTAGTTCTGCGATAATAAGTTCGAATCGCTGATAAGGTTGCTCCAAAGCTTGCATTGCAGACTCAAAATCTCCTTCAATCTGTTGGACTTTATCAGAAACATCATTCAAGTTTTTAGTAAAATCAGATTGTTCCTTCAGAGCAAAATCAGAAAACTCAACTACATGCGTTGCTTCGCCACCAATCGCTGCAGCAGTTAAATCAGAAATTCCTGGGAACATGTTTAATACCCTTTTGTTCTTAGAATACTCTGCAATTGTCTGTCTCAACCTATATTTGAATAACTGTGGATTTTTTTCTGAGTGAACAAAATCAAACTTTAAAGAAACATTTTCCTCTCGTAAAATAGCAAACTCAGGAACAGTTCCTTTTACGTAAGAATCGAAATCAGCTTGTTTCATAATCTTGAAGATCTCTCCCAAGTGATTATCGGATTCTGAGTCCAACAAACCTCTAGATTTAACATTCACAACTACATTTTCGGTACTCTTTATTCGTTCGCTCAATGCGTCAGAAACTTCCTGATCTAGGCTGTAAATATCAATTATTTGAATAGAATCGACCTCGTCTATTGTGTAGAAAAGTGCCTCCTCTTTGATTAACTGCTCTATTCTGTACATATGCATTATGATAACATTTACAGGAAAGGCTAGAAATTAAAAAGATGAAAGATTTAATTTTTCGTCTTTTAGCCTTATCACCTTTTAGCTTTAATGATTTATGGAAAATTTTGAAGGACTTTCAACCATCGAAGTACAAAAAAGAAAAAAGCTGGGATTGTCCAACCAGGTAATTGATTCGTACACTCCTGGATACACGAGGATTATTATTCGAAATATTTTCAGCATAATTAACATAGTTGTTGTTCCATTGCTGATTGCTTTAGTTGCTTTTGGACTGTTCAGAGAAGTTTTGGCATTTATTGTATTCGTGTTTATCAACACAATCATTTCTGCTGCAGACGAAATTCGAGCTAAAAGAACTTTAGATAAACTTAAATCTCAATTTCAAATCACGGCTACAGTTATCCGAGATTCTCAGCGAATCGAAATCCCTGTAAATCAAATTGTTAAAGGAGATTATATTGCTGTAAAAGAAGGAGAAAATATTGTTGCGGACGGAGAAATTGTTTACTCAAATTATCTTCAGATTGATGAATCGATGCTTACAGGAGAATCAAATTATCTTCAGAAAGAAATTAAAGATAAGGTTTTATCTGCTAGTTTTGTTGTAACTGGAGATTGTGTTTATATTGCTGAAAACGTTGGAAAATCAAACTACCTAAATAAACTAGGTTCCGAAGCTACAAAATATAAAGAAAAGAAAAGCGTTCTTCAAAAAAATGGAGACAAAATGATTTTATTCTTAGTAATCGCATCGATTGTAACGAGTGCAATTACATACGCATCATCAATTAGTTTAGGTGAAAGTCAGGTTAAATCTTTACTTTCTTTAACAACAGCAATCAGTTTAATTATTCCTCAGACTTTGATTTTCCTATTTACACTTACATTCACGATTTCGATTATCAGATTGTATAGAAAAGGCGTCTTAATTCAGAAAGGAGGAAGCATCGAGGATCTCGCAAATATCGATGTGATTTGTTTGGATAAAACGGGAACAATCACAACTAATAATATGAAGTTGATAGAAGTAGAAACCTTCAACGATGTAGATGTAGAACTATTAGGTCGTTATTACAAATCAATTTCAACAAAACTAGTTGGAGTAAATAAAACTCAGGAAACAATTGGAAATCATTATAAAGACTACGAAGTTCAGACTGTTAAGAACTTCGATCAAATTCCATTCACATCAAAACAGAAATATAGCCAGACATCTGGAGAAATCGATGGTGAACCTGTTACATTAACAATTGGTGCATTTGCAGCGTTAGAAAATAGTATCGATAAGAAAATAAAAGCAGATGTAGAAAGAAAACTAAAACATTATGAAGACAAAGGATACAGAGTTGTTCTTGCGTTATTCAGTCACAAAATTGTAAAGGAACTAGATTTCACAGCAGATAAAGCGATCATTTTTGTGATTGAAGAAGATGTTAATCCAGGTATAGCGAAAACTCTGGATGACTTCTACTCTCAAGATATTCGCGTCAAAATTATTTCTGGAGATAGTAAAGTTGCGGTTTCAAGAATTCTGAGCAGATTAAATATTCTGGATTTGAAAATTGTTGATCTAAGCGAAGTTCAATTAGACAGTAAAGTGATTGAAGAATACGATGTATTCACAAGATCCAAGCCTGAAGATAAATTGAGAATTATCGAAACTCTTCAAAATTCAGGACACAGAGTTGCAATGGTTGGAGATGGAATTAATGATGTACTTGCGTTAAAAGCTTCTGATGTAGCAATATCTGTAGAAAGTGGAGCTAAAGTGGCTAGGGACGTTTCTGACATTGTATTGTTGAACAACGATTATGCAAAAGTTCCTGAAATCTTTTACGAAGGAGAAAACATTCTTCACAACTTAAAGATTTCTACAAAAATGTTTTTGAACAAATCTTTCTTGGCAGTATTCTTTGTGTTAACCTTAGCTTTGCTTGGATATTATCTTCCAATACATCCATCATCAACATTGATTTTTAGTTTCTTAGGAAGTAGTGCGCCGAGTTACGCAGTAATTCTTACAAGACAGAAAGTAAAATCAAAAAGAAACTTCTTCGAGGAAGTTCTCTACTCTTCCGTTCCATTTGCAGTCATTATGACTGTTGTAACCTTCGGTTACTTCTTATATCTAAAAGCGTTGGATTTATCATACGATCAAATTAATACTTCTCTAGTTTTGATGATTTTATCTTTGAGTGTTGTTTACTCATTGTTTATATTACTGAACGCTAAGAAACTAAAGCCGCTAAACTCTATCGCTATTTTCATTTTCCTAATGATTCTTGGAACTTATCAAACAGTCTTACCTGTAAATTTGGAAGATTTAACTGGAAATGTTGCTACTATAATTGCAACAGTTGGGTTGGGACTTCTCTGTTTTACATACATTCAATGGAGCTTAGGACTTAAGTCGGTTAAGAAGATTATTATGATAAACGTTGTTGGGTTGGTAGCGGCAGGGCTTCTATTTCTTTTCCCTTGGAGAACATACTATAATGTTGTAAGAATAGACTTTTCTCAGATTCAGATAGTGCTAATTGTAGGAATGATTGGAGTTTTATTATCAATTTTATTAAGTAAATTAAATGAAAGCCGCGCCTGATGTAACTAGAGATTTAGCAGATAGCAGATTTGAAAACCGTTTAAATAACGGTAATCGAACTGTTAAAAAATTAGGATTTTGGAGAAGTGTTGGAGACGGTAGAGACGCACTTGTTGATGGCATGGGCGATATTAGCAAATGGATCGATAAGGCTTTTGATAAGGAAAAGTATAAAGAGATTGAAACACTAGGTGGACCTGTAAAGTTAGTGAGAGCTTTTGATGATTGGGCAAGAGGTTTTGGAGAACCAAAAGTATTAAGTTACATCGATAAATTCCATTCTCTATACAAGCTGACATGGCAATTACCAGAGAACTTAGCAAAATACACAGGGGCTTTATGGTACATCCTAACTCAGAAAGTTAGAAATGAAAAAGCACTTGGCAAAGAAAAGAAAGAAGCCGCAAAGTTAAGAAAAGACCCTGTAAAGTTCATCCGAGAAAATCGAGAGTTATTCGATTCTATTGATATGAATGCAGATCTGCTAAATAAGGCAACAGAGTTTGCTTTAACTGGTGGAGAAGTTTCTGTTCCTCCAGAAAAGTATCCTCAATTACAAAGTGCTTTAGATTACACAAAGAACCCTACTTCATTTGGTCCGAATTCCCCTGAATTTCGATCATATCTAGAAATAAAAGCAGAAGTACTCTCAGCCAGAGCAAAAGCTAACTTGAATGAAGCAGATCAGAAGTTGGTAAATTCTAACCTTGAAAATATCATTGCTACAGGATTACAAGAAAAAATGACTAATCCTAACGCTCCATTAAACTTGAATGCTATATTTCCTCCGAACATTGCAGCAGTTCTGGCAAGAGGTAAAATGACAGATTTTGATATTGTGGGTGATTTTGATTCTGCATACCAAAAAGCTCAATCAATGGTAGATACAATAAATACAGAAGTCCAGCTTGCTAAAAAAGATAGAGAAACAACTGAAAGAATTAGTATGCACAAAGCAATTGAGTTGAAACGATTGTTCCCAGGAAGTGCTGTATCTGTAAAAACACTTGCGCAAGAAGTTAAATATATTGCTGAACGAAAAGGTAATGGCATGCCTGTGAGCGATATTGCAAGAGCTATTGAAGCAGATGTAAGAGGTTCGCTTACTGGTGATTCTCCAGTTACAAATCTAATTAATCTTTTTGAGGGAGATTTGCAGAAGGTTGTTGATATTATCTCTTACCCAACTGGTGCATTAGAACGAATTCAGAAAAAATTCTTTTTACAATTCGTTTCCCAACCTGCGGAAGATTTAAAACCAAACATTATTCTTCTAATCGATTCCTCTACTTCTTTTGCAAAGGCAAAAGCAACAAATCCGTTCCTCGCAGACGAAATTGAAACTATGCTTGGAAAAACTTTAGGGACATTAACTGAAGAAGAGTTTACATCTTTAAAAGAGTCTTTAAACAAAGATGGCGAAAGTTTAACGAAATTGTTTACAGAGATGCGGACTTCTGCTGGAATTGAAAGAGTGGATATAGAGGTTTATAGCTATATGGGTCTTCCTCCGTTTGCATCAGGTGGTGAAATTAATGAATCACTAAAATATTTCGAACCATTAAATAAAGCTCATCAACAAGTAGTGGATGTAAATACTGGTTCTCTGCAACCGAAGTTTGCGAATCTAGGAACTCTTTTCCAACAATTACACAATGTAGATAAAGGATTAATGGAGGATCTTGTGCAAGGAGGTTTCTTCTTTTTTGGAGGCCAAGATAAAGCAGGATTAGCTTCAACTTTGAAGATGTATAAAGGTCAGGATAAAAAGAAGTTAAAAGGATTAGAAGGAAGCGTTGAAAGACAAACACTTTCATCTAAACTCAATCCAATCAATGGTTTAAACAATTTTCTTGATCTGGACTACTCGCCAAATACAAGAGGAATTATTTCTTACCTAGATAGACTTTACGGTGCTGCTAAACGTGCAGGAATAAACCAATCAATGATTGATACATTACTTTTAGAGAAACAAACATTTACTAAGAACGCGGAAGGTAACGACGATTCTGCAGATGCAGCTGAACTATCGACACTTGCAATGTACACAATAGATTCAGATAAAGTTGTAGAGACTGCAAAATCTTTAGGAAAGGTTGTTGCAACAGCACAAATGCTTATTAATAATTCGAACTTCAAGGGTCAATACGATCACGCAGTTGGTAGAGCTTTGCAGAAAGATGAAGGAATTTCCGATCGAAAAATCAGAAGTAGATATGTAAAAGCAAATGGAAGTTTGCCACCAGAGAGTATGCTTGGAATTCCAGAAGAAATAATTGATGATCCAAGAGCTCTTAATCTTTATAAAGCAAACAAAATAAAGATGCTTCAAGTAATGGATGAGCAAGTAAATGAGAAATCTATCGAAAACTTTTTGGACCAAGACATCATGACAGATTCAGGTTTATACAATCCACGAGAATTAATAAATCAGGCACAAGATATAGGAAATATGTTCCTTCAATCTCCAGTAGATGCTCAAAGACTACAAGATATACTTTATATCATGATGAATTCTCAAAATATCCAAGATGCATTCCTAGATAAATCGTTGTTTGCAGATCTGCAGAATCCAGCAACTACGAATGCACAAGAAGTCATTGCATTACTAGGTATTTCTTCCTTATCTCCTGAATATCAAAGAACAATTTTGTCGCAAATAAGATCAGTTGGACAAAAGTTTTACAATAAAGTGATTAATACAAAGATGAAAGTTTTTGGATGGCAGGGAATGACGTTTGCTTTTGACCCAAGTGTGTTCGCTCATTTCATCCACTTATTCTTAGGAAATTTAAATGACTATGCTAATGCAACAACATCTGTAAAAGTCAGAATTTCTCAGGTGAATTCATTCTTAACTAGAAAAGAAAAAGGTACGGACTTAGCTAACTCAACATCTGATACTGTAGAGTTGCGAAGAAAAATTGCACAACTATTTAATGACTATAAAACTCGTCAGAAATTCTACCTCTCACAATTGAACTCGCTTTCTTCTGGATCGATTGCTAAAGAGCGAAATAAGGTAATTCAAGAAATTAGAACAGAAAGATTCGATCCTGCAGTCTTTGATGATAAATCCAGAACTTTAAGATTGATCTATGCTCGATCAAAATTAAACAGAGGCGGAAAGAGATTAAGAGAATCTGAAGACCGGGTTGAATACGGAAAAGCAGTTCTAGGAAGAGATGTTTAGTGATTAATTACCTGAACCTGCTGTTAATGTTACGTTAAACCTTCCAGATAGTAAGTCGTTATAACTAAATCTAAACTTCTTTAGTAAAGCCACAGACCACAAAGGTCTCAATACATTAGGATCTGTCGATCCAGCAACATCCCCAAAGAATTTGGCATCCTTAACTCGTAGAAGAGCTGTAATTTTAATTTCCTTCGGTTTAGTAACATCAACTCTTTTAGCTTTTAATACTAAAGATGCATAAGTTGGAAGTTTATCTTCTGTTCCGAAATCAGATAAGAAAATATTAGAACTAACTAATGAGTCATTGCTAATATTAATAGCTGCTCCTTCGGGAGGTCCAGCTGGATCCGCTTCTGTAGGAGTTCCTGCCTTATACGCCTTAATTTCAAAGCTATTATCAAACTCAAACTCTTCAGCTTCGAATACAATTTTACCAAGTTCAATATCCTGAGGCCCTTGGGCTTTAAGTGTTCGTAAAGCTGATCTGTTGAAAGGACCTTTAAATACATCTTCAAAATCAAACGATACCTTAAGAGATGGAGCTTTAACATCGTCTCCGTAGAATCCTTTGATATCAAATAATTCAGCTTCTTTTTGAATTTTATTCATTTGTTTTTGACCATTTTGGATCAATTGTTCACCTTCAGCTTTTTGTGCTGCGGTTGCATTAGGATTGTTCAAAAGTTTTCGTCCTCTTTCGATATCAGCATTAGCACCCTGTCTCTTCTTGTTCAATTCTACATACTTCGCATTTCTAGCAGAACCTTTGTCAGAAGGATTTAATCCTAAATCTTTATCATAAGCCAGTTGACTTCTAGCTCTCCACCTATTTACCAAACCTTTTCCATCTTGAAGTGCTTTTACAGAATTAATTCCACCTTGAACTGTAGTTCTTGTAAGACCAACTCCTCTGCTCGCCAATCCATATGTCGCACCAAAACTTTCCTTCATACTTGCAAATGCATCTGTTGCGAATTGTGGAAGTATGATTTTATCTGCTCCGAGTGCCTTGTCGATATTATTCAAAGTATTTGGAATATTGAAGAAAATACCAATTCCAACAAGAGTTAGTACCAATGCAGTAATTCCTGTTAGCTGGGTATCGGTTCCGCTTGCAAGTATAGATTCTAGTCCTAACAAAGGAGGTATATATCCCGATGTTCTTATATCTGGGAACTGTGACTGGAATCCTTCACTTGTGAATACTAAAGTTAGAATAAACATCGCGTAGGTTGCTATGAAATTTAGAGACGCTGCCCCCATTATCTTTGCGTAATTTATAACAGCGTTCAATCCATTCCCAGGCAAAGCGATTGTGGCAAAGATGAAAGGTGAGAAAATCGGGAATAACAAGAATGTCAGGAATTTCTTAAATAGCTGCCATGCAATCTTTAAACTGATCCACAAAGTCAGAATCGAAACAAAAAAGTTAATAATGCTTCCCAGCCAAGCAAATTGCCCAGATGTTCCTCCGGTTAAAAGTCCAATTACAGAATCGATTGCTCTGAATAATCCAAGTATAATTCCAACTGCACCATCAGTAGTTCCCCCATTGATTGTTGATCCTAATGCATTACCAATTTCTTCGCCAATGCTGATCTTTCCTCTAACATTCCAAATGTTAATTCTGTCATCATCTACATACAACCCTCTATCGCAATTTTCGGTTGTAACATCGTTTGGATTGTAAGGAACACAACTTCCATCGTCGTTTCTAGTTTGATAAACCTGACTTCCAGGCGCTCCTGGGCCAATTAAGAATCCGTGAACAGCATTGGTTCCCAAAGTAACTGCGTCGATAAATAATCCTGAAATTGCATAACTTAGCGGAACTAGAATCAATGCCAATGCAATGTTAGGGATTGAATTTTGAATTGTAATGTCAGCTTTCCCTCCTAATCTAGATCTGAAAATAATTGCGAATGCTATAGCAAGAATTAATAGAACCAAGAATGAGAAAACGAAATTTACAGACCATCCCCAGAAAGATTGAATAGGTCTCAATAAATCTGATCCTGTCCCAGGGTAGTAAGTAGCGGGGTCTTGTGCAGAAACAGTTCCTATATGAGTTAATGCGTATACTTTATCTTGAATGAAATCCATTCCACTTGCTGGCTTTTCTGTAATCATCATTTGAGAAGCAGAAACAGCTAGTCCTAAAAGTGAATTGTTTGGATTACCAGAGCTTGGAGTAAAAATGTATCCTGTTCCATCTTGATTCAAATCTAATGCTCCAGTTTCTAAGGCACACTTCAAATCTGCAAAATCTGCTCCAACAAGTTTAGACACAGAGGTAACAAATCCTCCTCCAGCTCCTTTTAAACTATCAACTGTACAGCCGTATTTAACCTGATTAACTACTCCCGGGGTTACTCCAAAAATCACATCTTCTGTTGGTCCAGACAACGCAAAAACATTACTGACAGGTGTGAATAGGTATAGAAAAAGGAATGAGAATAAAACCAGAAATTTTTGTCGTTTTTTAAGCGTAAAATTCATACCTAATAACAATATAAAGGAGTTAAAGGTAAAGATCAAATGATAAAAGGAAGAGGAAAAGGTGAAGGAGAAGGTTTAGGATGTAGATCCTGTGTTTTCAGCTTTCAGGTTTTAGGTTTTAATCTTTGAACCTTAAATTCTTCTCATCTTTTCGTTTTAGAACCTTTGATCTTCAAGCCTTTAAATCTTTTCTTTAGATGTAACTTAGAGTGGCTACGCTTACAGTCGCAACTTTTTCTGTTAAAATACTAGATATATGGAAGACCTAAGAACACGATTAAGATCAATAATATTAGGAATAACTGGAGTTATAGTTGTTTTTCTTGTTTTTAGAATTTTATTAGAGCTTTTAAACGCAAGCACAGGAAACTTTTTAGTTTCTTTTTTCTTTTCTGTAAGTAGTTTCTTTTTAGAACCATTTGTCGGAGCTGTTCCGATTTCAATTGCTTCCGTAGTTGCACAATTAAACTTTGACGCGTTAATCGCCATTCTTATCTATATTTTTATTGGAGTAGGTGTTTCGGAAGTTCTTACATCTTTCTTATACGAAAGTGTTGAAGATATTTTTGTAAACTTGTTGGACGGATTACTAAAGATTGTAGAATTCCTAATTTTCTTCAGAATTATTATTGATGCTTTTGGACTATTCCCAAGAAGTTCGGCTCCGGGGTTCATACAATTCGTCTATTCTTCTACAGATTGGACTCAAGGAATATTCTCTGGAATAACGATACCTAGCGGAGTCATAAACATCTCTTCAATCTTTATTCTGATTATGCTTGTTGTTCTAGATATCTATCTAGAACGAATGCTTCGAGGAATGTTTAATGGGATTAAGCGAAAATAGTCTCAATCATTAAGTTTCATTGCTTTACTTCTCAGTTTTCTGTGGAATGTAATTCCAAATCTATGAGCTTCGTCTCTAATTCTCTGAACTATAAATAAAGACTCGGATCTTCTTGGAAGCATTACTCTACCGAACTTTGCTAACAATTTTTTTGCTTTTTCCTGACCTTTAGATTCATTATTTGAAACATCAAATTGATTATTCAGTTTGAATATCTCTTCTTCTCTCTTTGCTAACCCAACGATTGGAATTCGTTTTTCTAAACCAAATTGTTTAAGAATTAAGAATGTTGAACTCAATTGACCTTTTCCTCCATCTACAATTATTAGATCTGGCATTTGCTTCAAAGATTCGTCTTTTAGTTTGTTCTGATCGTCTATCAAGTACTTTAGCCTTCTTTCCAGCATTTCTTGATGCATGGCAAAATCATCTGGAGTATCTTTGATTTGAATCTTAAATCTTCTGTACAAATCAGTTCTCAATTCACCATCAATCATTACTGTCATAGCTCCAACCGGGTTCGATCCCTGGAAGTTACTAATGTCGTAACACTCGATTCTAAAACCTTTGTGATTACTTAAAACGCTAGCAGGAAATTTCAATTTTTCAATTAGCTCGTTAATTCCATTTTCTCTGGCAGCTTCTACAAGCCCTGCTACAACTATATCATCAACATTATTATCTATTTTGATTCTCTTTGTCACGTATTGAATATCATCGATTCTGTCTCTAACTTCAGCGGCTTTTTCGTATTCTCTGGATTCAGAAAGTATTTTCATTTTGTCTTCAAGTTCGTTAATGATTTCGCCCTTTTGACCTTGAAAAATTCTTTTTATGTTGTTGAAATTTTTCATGTAATCTTCTCTATTTTCTTTACTTGCACATGGAGCGCTACATAGTCCTAAATGGTAGTATAGGCAAGGGATGCTATTGTTTGTTTCAACTTGCAGTGGATCGTTTGAAACTTGAACAATTGTTCTGTTACAACTCGCATAAGGAAAAACTTTTCTTGCTCTTCTTAAAATGTTTTTTAATGGAAGTCTGGATGGAAAAGGTCCAAAGTAATCTGCATTTGGTTCTGAGTTATCTCTTACAATTCTAATTCTTGGGAAATCATTCTTGCCCTTTATCTGTTTCTCAAAAAGAATCCAGCTGTAGTTTTTATCATCCCTCATCAAAATGTTGTATTTAGGGTGGTATTTTTTGATTAGATTCGTTTCTAGAATTATCGATTCAACATCAGAATCGACTACCAGATACTCAACTTCAACTGCCAGATCTATCATTTGCTGAATTCTAATTTCTAACTTGGGGTAGTTCATAAAATAGCTTCGAACTCTATTGAAAAGATTCTTTGCTTTGCCAATGTAGATAATAGTTCCGGACGAATCCTTATACATATAACAACCCGGCTTTTTAGGGGCTGTCCTTACTGTAGTTTGGAAATTTTCGTTCTTGGTATCTAGAATTGTCATACATATGCATTATATCAAAGTTAGTTCCGATTTGAGTGCTTATAACTTTGTCACGGTGAGGCTCTCGAACCGTACAAAGAAGGAATTTGTATTTCATGACAAAGAACTTCTCAGAGGTTAGTAGTATTCTTCAAATATGAAGTCTTTTTATGTGTATATTCTTAGGTGTATTGACGATACTTTTTATATAGGAGTAACTAATAATTTAGATAGAAGAATTTCTGAGCATTCTAATGGATTGAATAATCGTTGTTACACTTACAAAAGAAGACCGATTATTGTTTGTGCCACTTTTGAATTCAATGATATAAATTATGCGATTGCTTTTGAAAAACAAATTAAGAGGTGGTCTAGAGCTAAGAAAGAAGCTTTAATTAAAAACGATTACGATCTTATTAGTAAGTTAGCACAACGTTATAGTCTAGGAGAGAGAAAGAATGATGATGGTTCGAGTGCCTCACCATGACATCATTCATTCTTTTGTTGAACATTTCGAGTGCTTCAACATGCATCATTTATTCTTGCGCTCACTATAGCGTTTATCTGTAGGGTATTCAGATGTTTTAGATCATGGTAATATTCCTTTAGTTAACGCATTTTTATGCAATTTGAATTATTCTCTCCCAAAAACATCCTTATCGGAATTCTACTTCTAGGTTTTGTTCTGTTTTTTAGTGAAGTCTACTCTATATTTATAATTGTTTTCTCAGCATTTATTATTTTTGCTGGACTGAAACCAACTGTAGATTATCTTCAAAGAAAGAAGATTCCACGAGGCTTGGCAATTGCATTTGTCTTTATGGGTTTGATAGCTTTGACTTCATTTGTTTTAAGTTTAATTCTGAATGCTACTTACAACGAAGTTAGAACTGCTTTACAGGATGTTGAATTAAATTCAGACAGTATTCAATCTTTTGTTGATGATAGATTCCCAGTTTTATCAGAACCTGTATCGAATGTCGTGGGTAAAATTGATCAGCTTGCGAATAATGAAATTGAATTGAATCAGGTTTTTGATGCTAACTTTCTAGGAAATTTTAATGGAGTTGGAGCTGCGGGATTAAAGATTGCTGGTGGAATAGCAGCAGGACTTTTGAATATTTTCTTAGTGATTTTCATATCCCTGTATATGATTCTTCCAAAGAAAGATTTCTTTGAAGAGGGAGTGAATTATTTCCTGAAAAACGAAAATCAGAGACAAAAATGGAATAAGATTTTCACTCAGATGAAGACTGGTTTGGGTAGTTGGTTAGTGGGGCAGATAGCGTTAATGTTCTTCGTTGGTTTACTAACTTATATAGTTATCTCGATTCCTGGCTTATTTGTTCAGGATTACGATCTTGGAAGATTTGCATTGCTTATCTCGCTGATTGCTGCAATTCTAGAGGCACTACCAAACCTAGGTCCAACAATTACTTTGGTGTTTGCTGTTCTTTTAGCAATTTTAACTGGAAGTGTTGCTGCAATTATTGTTTATATTTTGATCAGCTTTATTCTGATTCAGCAAATTGAAGGAGTATTCTTGGTTCCTGTGATTATGAGAAAGGCGATTGATTTAAACCCAATTGTTTCAATCTTGGTAATTATTGCTGGATTCTCGCTGACAGGAAGTGCGATAGGAGCGTTATTAGCAATCCCATTCGCAGGATGCGTGAATATAATTTACAAGAATCTTAGAGATTAGATTTCCTCGTCTAAGTCTGCTGAGGTTTCGAAGGTAACTTCAGCTTCGAGAATTATAGATATTTGATCACGAAATTCTCTTCTTTGCGTGTCATCAAGATTAAATGCAATTGCGATATTGCCGAAAGTACTATGATCAAATATTTGTGCATTTTTTATATCTTCAGGAAGTGCTTGAAAGTAAGCTTCTATTGCTCTTTCTAGAGGATCTGTTTCTTTTTCTATTTGGATGTCTTGTTCAATCCCAGAAAGCCTTCCTCGGAGTTCACTTACTACAAGGCTCCCTATTTCTTCTACAGGATATCTGCCATCATTACGGATTAAATCCCTAACTAAAGGTAGTTCGACTTCGTAACTTCCTGCAAAAGGTTTTGCTTTAAAGTACTGCTCGGCTATATCGTTAACAGCTTGACTCCTTTCCCTTCTTGCTGCCTCAATTTGATCAGGACTGATGTTTACCGTTTCTTGAGTTGCCGAACTACTTTGTAAAGATTTTAATGCAGCTGCATAAACAGCGTCTGTGTATTCGTGCTCTAATACGATACGTTCCAATATATCTTCAATAATAGGGGAGTTTTGCCCAACAGCCTCTTTATATTCCCTTAACAGAGTGTTCAGGTCTCTGACTTCGTGTGTAGAAATTTCTCGAACTATTGTATCGTTACTTAATCTTAATCCCATCATAATGTTACTTTAAAATAATAAAAAACCCCTGCATTGCTGCAAGGGTCAAGCTATTAGCTTATGAATAAAGCTCTTAGAAAAGTTGGTCTTTCAATGTCTTTAGTACTCATTCGCCTGTTTTGTTACTATATTATGATAACATAATTCGCATTATAAAACTAGAATTCACGGAATAATTGTGGGCTTCTGTGGTGATGAATAAATAATTCAATATCTTGTCTACTTATAGGAGGAAAGTGCTCTAACACATCACGTGCTCTAGGTATCCTACCGAGCTTATTTCGAGTTTCTTCTAACCTAGTTTCTGTTAATTTGCTTTTTATTGTACTAACGATCGCACTCAAGTCAAAAGGATCGAATGTAGAACTTGTGCTTGCTTGATCATAGACTGACAAAATTGTTTGATGATACCTCTCATCAATTGATGTTCTAAAACCTTCAAAAGTTTCATCAACTGCTAAAGGTGTGGATCTAATTTTAGGTACTTCTTCGTAAGGGACATCCAGTATAGTCTGTGTAGTGTTCATATTATTTTCCTGCGTTAACCTCATAAGAAGTATTCTGAGCTTCGAAGAAATTTACTAGTTGATAAGTATCGTTTGCCGTTGCCATCCACTTTGCTGGGTTTGGTGTATTAAAGTGAGGAGGAAATCCTAACTCTACTAATCTTCTATCTGCAACGTATTCAACATAATTGTTTATGAATTCTGTATTCATTCCTAAAATTCCATTTGGAATTAATTTTTTATTGTAATTCTGTTCTAATCTTACTGCTTCCAAAACAATGTCTCTAATTTCGTCTGCAAACTCTTCTGTTGCAACTTCAGGATATTCTTCTAAGATTGTAAGAATCATATTGATTCCAACTTTTAAGTGAAGTGCTTCGTCCCTAGCAATCCAGTCAGTTAAGCTTCCTAGATTTCGCATTAATCCTCTTTGTCTGAAACTTAACGCAAACATAAATCCTGTATAGAACCAAATTCCTTCTGTAACAATATTTGTTTTAATAATATTTCTGATGAAGTCTTGAATTCCTTCTACGGTATCGATGTTGATATCACCAGTTGCCATTTTCTTGATTGAGTCCGTTAAAAATGATTCCTTTGCATGAACTTCTTCGACAGCGGTATGTAAATTGAACGCTTTGCTTCTATCAATTTCTAATGTGTTCATTATGTAGGTAAACGTCATTGAATGGTTTACTTCCTCCCACATTTGTCTTACCAAGTACATTTGAATTTCTGGCGCAGAAACAAAAGGCATCATTCCGTGCATAATGGATTCATTTACTTCGAATTCACAAGGATTAGAAAATCCTATGTACATTGTGACAGCATCTTTTTCTTCCTGTGTCATTTTTTTCCAATTTTCCAAATCATCGGCAAGAGGAATTTCTTTTGGAAACCAAGTGTTTGCTACCGCCTGATCTAATAATTCTTGTGCCCATTTGTAAGTCACGTTTTGTAACTGCAAATCATCTGTTAGTTTTTTTCTTCGTAGTATTCCCATAATTAAAAAAGATCGAAAATATAATATTTGAAGATCGAAATTTAAGTCTTCGATCTTCGTGTTTCAAATTTTTACTGACAGGCTTCGCAAAGTGCTCTTTCTGCAGGATCGATTGGACATGCTTCTGCAATTTTCATAGCTTTCTGTTTAGCTTTTTGTTCTCTTCTAATTCTTTCTAATTTAGTTTCTGCCGGAGCTGTAACTGTTACTGACTGTAAGACAGGTGCTGGCTCTACTGCAAATGCTGCTGGAGCTGGAGCTTCAACTTTCTGCGGAACAACTTCTTCTTCAGGTTTTGAGCTGATTGGTTTTGCAACTCTTGCAAACCCAGATTTGTTTAACGCCTGTGATTTATTAACAACAGTAGTACTCTGTTCAGCTGTATGTCTTGGCTTTGTGTGTAAGTAATATGTTGTCTTTAAACCTCTCTTCCATGCTTCTGTATAGATTTCGATTAATTCATCTACTTCTCTAGTTTCTAAGTACATATTTCTACTTAGTGCCTGATCGATCCATTTCTGTGCTCTTGATGCAACTTCGATTACTCCATAAGGTGAGACTTGGAATGAAGTTTTGTAAACTTCTTTCAAAGATTGTGGAATTTCCGACATATCCGAAATGTCTCCGTATTTTTCAATAATCTGATCCTTTAATCTATCCCAAAGTCCTAGTTGTTGAAGATCTTTTACAAGATTTTTATTAATATCTAAGTATTTTCCTCTACTTGTTGCTCTACTGAAAATCTGTGAGAATCTAACATCGATTCCTGGAGATGTTCCCAACACCAATCCTGTTGATGCGTTAGGTGCAATCGCCATTACAGTTGCGTTTCTAACTCCCTTCTTTACTTTCTCTTTCAATGAATCCCAGTTTAAATCTTTGCTTCGATCTTGTTTGTAGTAAGAAACTTTTGGCTCTGATGCACCGGTTTCTGCTGGCTTCTCAAACAATGAAGTTAATTCTTTTACAGCTGCGTAGATTTCTTTTAATTCAGGATCAGAGATAGAATCAATTTTTGTTTCGATTCTACTTTTGATTTTATCGATTCCTGCAAGTTTACTATCAACTTCTGAGAAGTTTCTGCTTTTCTCTAACAATTCCAAAGTGTCGTATGGAACAAATCCCTTTGCCCACATTGATCCTGGGAAGTGAGTGTAACTTCCTTTCTCCTGAGCTAAGTCTGCAGTAGCATCGATAGAATGATAAGAAATGAATTCTGTTAGTTTATCAGTTAAGTCATAAGCTTCTGGTGAGTCGTAAGCGAATCCGAATTTTTCGAATACTTCTGCTAAGCCAGACATTCCTAATCCCACTGCCCTGTTTTCACTGTCAGATTTTTTTGCTTCTGCAACTGTTAATTCATTTACGTCTACAAGATTATCCAAGTGTCGAATTGAAACTCTAACTGTTTCTTTTAATAAATCCCAGTTTACTTTTGTTTGTGATTTATCTGAACCTGTATCGATATGTCTTGTTAAGTTAATGTAAGCTAAGTTACATACAGCAATGTTTTCTCTATCCTGAGGTAAGCAGATTTCTGTACATAAGTTAGAACTATGAATTGTTCCTGTATTGTTGTTTAATGCTCTTACATTAATCGGGTCTTTCCATGTTATCCAAGGATGTGATGTGCTAACCAACGAATTCAACATTATTTTCATTTGTTCTCTAGCAGGCATTTTTTTGAACAGAGTGATTTTTCCTTCCTCCGCCATTTTGCAATATTCAGAATATTTTTGACTAAACTCTGCTCCATAAAGTTCTGGTAAATCAGAAACTTCTGCTGGATCGAATAAATACCACATATCGTCGTTTTCTACTCTCTTCATGAATTCGTCAGAAAGGTAAACTGCTGTATCTGCTGTTCGAACTCTTCTGTAATCGTCTCCAGCGTTTTGTCTCAAATCGATAAATTCTGAGAAATCATAGTGCCAGTTTTCCATGTAGATACACATTGCTCCGTGTTTTTTCCCAGCTCTAGACATTGATTTCAAAGTTGTATCCATTACTTTGATGAATGGAATTGGTCCTGTTGAGAATGTGTTGTTACTTCGAACAAGAGATCCGGAAGCTCTTAGTTTAGTAACGGAGATTCCGATTCCTCCAGTTGCTTTAGAAATTAAAGCGATATTTTTTACGTTGTCGAAAATTGCTCTAGTATCGTCTTCTGTGTCGATTAAATAACAGTTACTTAAAGTTGGGTAAGTAGTTCCTGCTCCAATATTTGTAGAACCTCCTGGAATATATAGGAGTTTTGCTAATTTCTGATAGAAACCTTTTGCCCATCGTACTCTATCTTTTTCTTTAATCCCCATCCACATTGCGATTCTCATCCACATGAATTGAGGAGTTTCCAAAGCTTTCTGATCCCAATCGAATCTCATGTATCTTTTGAATGCTGTATCTAACCCAATGAAATCGAAAGTATCGTCCATTTCTGGGAGTAATTCTGCAGCTAATTCATTCACTTCGTCTCTTGAGTAAACTTCTCCCATTTGAGTGTGTAGAAGTCTTTTCGCTACTCCATATTCGATATATTCAATGAAAGAATTTTTGTACAATTCCTCAAAATTCTCAGCAGCTGGATAATTTTTTAGTGCACTTCTATAAATATTTGTTAGTAAGATTCTCGCAGCAATTTTATCGTAGTTGATATCATTCTGGATGTTCTGAGTTGCTACTAATGTTGTAGCTTCTAATAATTGATCAATAGTAATTCCACTAAAAACTGTAAGTTCAACTTCTCTTACAATTGTATCTACCATATCTGTAGAATTAGGAATTCCTTCAGTTAAATTAGAAATAAAGGTTTTAAAAGTTTCGCGGTTAAATGGAGTTAAAGAGTCCAACGCTTTAAGTGCTGCTAGTTTCATTGAATAATTGATTAAATAAAATATCTATATTAATTTTTAAGTTGTTCAAGCTTTACTAGTTCTTTATGAACATCTTCAAGTTTCTTGAAATCTTTATAAACTGCTGCAAAAAGTAAAGCAGCTAATTTATCAACTTTTGTTAATCTTTTTAAAACCATTTCTCCAATCTCCTTTGCATTAATTGTTTGCTCGTCCCTATTCATCAGATTACTTTCTATATCAAAGATCATTTCGTCAATTACTGATTCTTCGACATCTCTTTTGCTGACAGCTTTCTTAATTCCACGTTTTAATTTTTCTCTATCGAATTCTTCAACTCTACCGTCTCGTTTTTGTACATTCAAAGTTACTCTTTCGATTCTTTCGTATGTAGTAAATCTTTTGCTACAACTTTCGCACTCTCTTCTTCTTCTAATTGCGGTTTCTGCGCAGTTTCGTTTATCAACCACTTTTAGTTGTTCACTTTTACAGTATGGGCAAACCATGTTTTTCTTATTAATCACTAAATTTAGTGGTTAATGTACAGATTAAACACTATATGTTGTGTCGTCAATGAAAAATAATACGTTCCACATAACATGGGTTTTTGGGCAATATTTTCACGGGTTCGAAATGATTAACTTAATTACTATAGGGCTGAGATATGCACAATTAGCTAAAATGGGTAAAAGACTAAAGCACAAAAGATTGAAAGGCTAAAAATGTATTACGATAGAGTGTCAATTCCGTTTAGCATTAGGTACAATTCTTTAATGAAGTATGACTTAGAAGATAGATGTAAAGAATTTGCTGTAAACATCCGTCAATATGTAAAAACAAAAAAACTTTCTATTATTACGATCGAAGACTATAAACAATTAATTAGAAGCTCCGGTTCGATCGGCGCTAACTATATTGAGGCTAATCAAAACCTCGGTACAAGAGATTGCAAGATGAGAATGAAAATAGCAAAGAAGGAGGCGCGAGAAACAAGTTATTGGATATCAATACTTATAGAGATCACAAAAGATCAACTTTTGTACCCTCTATTTACTGAGGTCAAGGAAATTGAATATATTCAGAGTTCAATAGTAAGGAAACTTAAATAATTTTACCTATTAACCTTTTTATTTTTAACCTTTCTCATGATGTATAATCACTTCATGATATCTGCAAAGCAACTTCTAGATAAAAGATTTTCTAACGAGCCTAAGGGAAAAGGAAAACGTCATGCAGCACATGAATTTCAAGCATTTGCATATAAAATAGCTGCAGATTTTAATGATGTCGAGAACTTAAGAATCTATTTAAGTGTTCTTAAAAATGTAGATCGCTTAATTGTAGAAAAAGCATATTCTTATACTATTGATTCTAAAAGTGATAATAAAGCCAAGGTTTTCTTTTGGAAAATTAAACAACTCAGAAAAGAGTTTGAAGACTATAAAAATAGTACTAACTTTGAGTGGGATTTTGTTTATAAAAATGCAAAAAAAATTAGAGATTTATATTCAGAAGATATTGTTGATGGAGCAAAAATTCGTTTAGATTTTATTCAAGCACAAATTTTGCAAAATAATCCGAGCAGAGTTTTGCTTTTAAATCTTCCAGTTGCAGTTGAGGGTTTCAAAAAAATTGATTATGTTGATTTATCTTCAAAAGTTTTAAAACTTATAAAAGTTCCTCAAGCTAGAAAAAAATCAGCTGATATTTTGGAAATGAAATTAAAATCGAAATACGATTTAATAATTTCTGATTATGCATGGAATACAATTCCGTTTGATTCTGAATCTGCGTTCTTCAGCAATTTAATTTCATTCTTAACCAAAGAAGGAAAAATCGTAATGACAGTTAAGATTGCACCAAAATCACAGTCATGGAAAAGAAAAGAAATTAATGCAAAAGACTTTTGGATTTTTCAAAAATTCGCACCGCTAGAATACTTTATGGATGGGCTTGCTAAGCTCCAGCTAAAAGGAGAAGATATCGAAATGACCGATAAATCAGCAACGATTGTTATAAGTATGTGATGTCAAATAAAAGTATTGATACTTTTTGGACTTAGATATATCGAATGGGGGTCCGGGGGTAAATGCCGTGCTAGTAGTCTGACTCAAAAAGAGCATTTGTCCACTCATTTACCTCCGGAACTTTTGGTACTTTTGGTTTCAAAAGTACGTAAGGAAAAGTAAATAAAAATAAGATTACTAAGTCTCAGAAGTTGTTATTTGGTACTTTTCCACCTTTATAACTAAAGGTGGAGCCCAAGTTTTGGGAGCGAAATCGGAAACGAGTTACAGTGGTTTGGTGGTCTCGCCGATTTCTTCCCAAACCCCATCCTAAGTTTGTAGTAAGGTTTGTTAATCTTTTATAGTGAGAAAGTTATTCAACAAACATCTCTACTCCAAGGTTGTCTAATTCCTTTGCCATCTTTTCTCTAAATCTCGCTAAGTTTTCTGGAGATTGTAAATAAACTTTATCGATTTCTAAATCGTGAGCTGCAATTAATGTTTTTGTAATAATCACTTTGTAAAGAATGTCCAAAATGCTCGCGAAGTTATCATTCTTTTGATTATTATTTAATTCGTTTCGTAAATCATCTTTTAATTCAACATTAGAGTATTCATCTTCCATTTCTGAAACTTCTTCGATTAATTTGTCGGCAACTTCTGTAAGTTCGAATTCTAATGAATCGGTGTTTACTTCTGGTGAAGCATCGAAATATGTTTCGTCAGAATTATTTGCAAGTTCTAGTAATTCGTCAAAAGATGTAGCATCTTTGATTCCTAATTTTTTTGCAATTGTTGGAAATAAAGCAGATAGATTTTCATCTACTAAAGTCATTTTTGTTTCTGTATTTTCATCTTTAACTAAATAAAGATGAGGAGTGTTGTTTTGAATTCTTAGAATTAGTTTTGGGTACATAGGTTGAAAATAATCAAAGTTATTATAACAACAACGGCTAATTTATTAAATTTCTAAAACTGATCGCTGTCTTTATAGATTTAAAAACTGTTTGTGTGCTTAGTCGTTTGGGATTAAGTATGTTTGAAAGATTGGAGATTAGCCATCAAGTAGTGACCAATCTCCAATTAGATTATTCTGCTTTTGCACTCTTAGCTTTTCTTGTTTTTGCAACAGGTTTCGTTTTCTCTTCTACTTCCGGAATAGCTTCTTCAGACTCTGACTCTTCATTCTTGTTTTCAGATTGAGTAACAATCTTTCCTGCTCGAGTATATTTTGATAAGCTTTCTACAGCTGATGTTAGTTGAGCTATTTTTAAATTTAGTTCTCCCAATTGCTCAAGAATTTTTTCGTTAGTTCTGTTGTCTACAGGCTTAGATTCTTGTCTGTCGAAATTTCTTTCTCCTCTGTCTCCTCGATCTCTTGGAGGTGATTGTCGTTGTTCATTAAAGCAGTCACTACAGTAAACTGGCTTGTCTCCGCTTGGTTTAAATGGAACTTCGCAAGTTTTTCCACAGTTATCACAAACTGTTTTGAACATTTCCTTTCTTTCGAATGAATCTCTATCTTCGAAACTTCTGTTTCCTCTATCTCTTCCAAAATTAGATCCTCCAAAACCTCTTCCTCCTCTTCTATTCCCTCTATCGTTTCTATTAAAGTATGCCATGGCATTATAGTTAAATTTATATAAGTCTTAGCGAGTATAAGCTGTAACAGGATTAATAGCAAGAGATGTTGGGTTAAAGGTTTTAACCTCTCAGATTTCTACTATAGGTTATTTTAACATCTTGCTGTTTTTAGCTATTGAGCAAACAGATGTCTTTCCCCAAATTCGGTATCGATTTCTACTGATTAAATCGTAAAAGAAATCACGAATAAACCAGGGAACTAAAATTAAAACTTTCAGTGGAAAGTAGATTTTAGAAAGTGAAGTTAAGATTTCTATCGCCGCTCTGGACTTAACGAAAACTTTTGGTTTAGTTTCAAAATTCTTCACCAGGATAACTGTTTGTCCTATTAACTTTTGATCTATATTCAACTTTTTGAAAGCTTCGGAAGTTTGAGATGTAAAAAGGTAACGGTCTTTTTTGTCACGATTCAGCACAAATTTTGCAAATCCATTACAAAGTACGCAAACATCGTCGAAAATAATAAGATCCATATAAAATAAAAGCTCGAAATTCTAAATTCAAAGATCGAAAAATACTTGATAAAACAAAAGCTCAATATTCAAGCTCGAAGAGAGAAAATGTTCCAACTTTTTCGAACTTAAAATTTTCTGGCTTTGTTACTATAAACTTTACCTAATTTATATCCAGGTTTAAAGAGAATATGATTTAGTATCCCTTTGGTGGTTTTAATCTGTTTCCTAAATGCTCGATTTGCAAACTATCAAGTTGGTCAGCAATATTCTGAGTTTCACTTTTTACAAATTCGACATCTTCTCCTCTATTCTCAAGTTCGTTAAGAACAAATTCCACTGTTTTGTCGAAATCATTTTTACCCCGTAACTTATACGGGGTCTGATTTATATCTTTCCATGCAAATCCTTTTAGTAAATCGCAGATTTTTGGATCAAATTGAATTTTACCTTTCAGCATTAAAATTGAAATCATTGGATAGCTGACTTGTCCAGTCCAGTAAGCACTGTTATCGTTACTCATCATTTGGGATAAATCATCGTTCCAGGTAACTGTGTAGAACTTGCCTTTAGAAGAAGAAAACATCTTTGCAGAATTTTCTGAATCCGAAACTTCGATGCGATTGTCTCCAATCGCACCAGCCGCTTCGTAAATTTTTGAAATGTGAGGTTTAGTCCAGATCATTTAATTAATGAATTCTAAAACATTTTTAACTATTTCTTTCTCAAAAAATTATTGAAATCGTGTTCGGCACCTTCGAACACTATAGTTTTAACCTTGGATGAGTTCATGAGTTGAGATTTCAGAATCTCCATTGCTTCGTTTGCAGAAATTACTGGAACGATTCCATCATCTTGTGTTCCTGTTATTGCAAGAACAGGGATTTTTATTGAATTTAAAACTTCCCAATTATTATTTTGCTTATAATGAAAAATATTATCTTTTGAATTCTGCCCAAAAAAAGTCAAGTAACTTTGTGCTGATAACAATACATCTTCCCATAATGGCTGGCTTAATAATTCTCTAGGCGATGATGGAATTAGCCTTTCTGCTTCAGCAAGTAATATTTCGTGCTCCTTAATGCTAGTAGAATCATGAACTAATCCGTGCATATCTGAAGGACTTAACAGTATTACTTTTTCAATATCTTTAGAGTGTGTCTGATCCAAATAATAAGCAATTTTAGATGTACCTAAACTGTGTCCTTGTAGACAAATGTTCGAATAACCTAAATCTCTTGCAAAATTTATCCAGGAATCGATGTCAAAAACACATTCTTCAAATATTTCGTAGGCATTACCAATAGTTCTTACACCACTGGCAGATGTGAATTGAGTAACTGTTCCAGTGCCTCTTAATTCTCCTACAAGAAATGACCAACCATTTTTTGTATACTCATCGTGCATGCTTTGATAAAAAGAATTGATAACTATACTTCCAGCCATGCCGTGAATATGAATAATAATTCCTTTTGGATTTTCTGCTTCTGAAATTAATCCATTAAAGTTTATTCCGTCAGATGTTTTGGTTTGGACAATTCTCATGCTCAATTAATAAGCTTTTGCAAAAATTACTCTATGATTAGTTTCATTTCCAGAAATAATTGATTTTCCAGAAACTCCATTCTGCTCAAAAGGAATACATCTGATTGTGGCTTTAGTTTCTTCTTTAATCTTCGCTTCGTTTTCTGCAGAATCATCCCAGTATGCTAAAGCAAATCCATTTTTATTTTCTACAACATCTTTCAATTCTTCGTATGAATTTACTTCGTAAACTCTAGAATCTCTAAACGCCTTTGCTTTTTCGTAAAGTGAAGATTGGATATTATCTAGTGTGGATTTAGCTTGAGATGAAACTTCACTCATTGGGATAAAAGATTTTTCTCCGCTGTCTCTTCTTACAAATACGACCTGATTTTTCTCGATATCTTTTGGTCCGATTTCTACTCTCAAAGGCACTCCTTTCTTTTCCCACTGGTAGAATTTCTCTCCAGGAGTGTTGTAGTCTCTATCGTCTAATTTTACGCTGAATCCTGCAAATTGTTCTTTCAATTTCTTAGCCTCTGCTAATACTAACTCTTTTTGAGAATCATCTTTCCAAATTGGAACTATAACAATTTGAGTTGGTGCAATTTTTGGTGGAACAACTAATCCTTTGTCATCGCTGTGAGTCATAATTAATGCTCCGATCATTCTTGTGCTTAATCCCCAACTTGTTTGCCAAGCATATTTCTCAGTTTCATCTTTGTCCAAGAATTTTATATCAAAAGCTTTTGCGAAGTTATCACCTAAATTATGTGAAGTTCCCGCTTGAAGAGCTTTGCCATCCTGCATCATTGCTTCGATTGTATAAGTTCGTAATGCTCCTGCAAATTTTTCAGATTCTGATTTTTGACCAGGGATAACTGGAATCGCAAGATATTCTTCTGCAAACCACTGATAAACTTTCAGCATTTGAATTGCTTCTTCTTCAGCTTCTTCTAAAGTCGCATGAACTGTGTGACCTTCTTGCCATAGAAATTCTGCTGTTCTTAAGAATGGTCTTGTTCGCATTTCCCATCTTAAAACATTTGCCCATTGATTAATCAGTAATGGTAAATCTCTGTAAGATTTAATCCAGTTTGAGTAAGTATCGTAAATAATGGTTTCTGATGTTGGTCTGATAACTAATTCTTCTTCTAATTTTGCTTCTGGATCAACAATAACTTCTCTTGTTACTGGATCAGTTTTTAATCTGTAATGAGTTACAACTGCTGTTTCTTGAGCAAATCCTTCAACATGTTTTGCTTCTTTTGTTAAAAATGATTTTGGAATTAACAAAGGAAAGTAAGCATTTACGTGACCAAGTTCTTTGAACTTTCCATCTAATACTTTTTGAAAGTTTTCCCAAAGAGCGTAACCGTAAGGTTTAATTACCATGCATCCTCTAACCGCTGAGTTTTCTGCAAGTTCAGCTTTCTCTACAATATCAAGATACCATTGAGAATAGTCCTCGGCTCTTGGAGTAATTTTCTTGTCGTCCATAATTACAAAATAAAATTTAAATATATTAGCCAGAGGCGATTTGACGCCTTTAGCTACAAAAAAAGCCCCATTCTTGCTAAACACTACGGGTAATAGTATTTAGCAAGAACGAGGCTTACAACCTACGCAAACGCTTCGGTGTACACGATCGTGGTACCATCTTGCTTTTCCTTAATATTGCTATTAAAGACTCTGTAACTAGCAATTTACTAGTTCTCATTTGTGTTATCTCAGTTGAGTTCTGAGGAATGTTATCCAATTGTCTATATTTCGACAGGCTCAATATGACAATAGTAGTTCCATTCTCACTCCAAAGGCTGGGAACCTTTATCGTTGTGAATATCTAGATTATATAATTTACTAAGAGATTGATCAATATCTAAAAAGATTGAAGGTTTAAGAATAAAAGATCAAAAAAGAGAAGTATTTGAAATTTAAGATTAAAGTCCTCCGGACCACGCGATTAAGCGGGTCCGGGAGGAAGTAACGCTGGCTAGTCGAAGACGATCCCGAAAGTCCTTACGTATGAGCTTTCGACGATCGTCTCCCCGAGACATTCCGTGAATGCATACGCCGCGGCCGCCGTAACGCCAACAACTCGTCGATCCGGGAGGTTAGTAACGAAGCCCGCCACTTGGCAATATTCGTCACCATCGATAGTGATTCGGTTCGGCTCGCCCTCGACTGTGGCAACGCGGCTGAGCATATCGCTCTCCGTGCACCAGACGATCCACCCTTGCTCTGGGTCGACGCCGAGTTCCTTCGCGGAGCGTTGGTTGGTGTCGTCCCAATGGACTATTACGTCCCTCGTTGGGGCGTCGTTGATGAGTTCTCCTGTTAATCCCCACCAGCCTATGGTGGTGACGGGGCACTCGACGACATTCTGGATGACGACGGTTTGTTCCTGGGCGAATGCGTTGAAAACGGCGAGCAGCGAAACGACGATGAGCAGCGAAATGACGATGAGCTTCTTCATGGTAGAACTTTCTCCTTGTTGTGCTCCGATTTGCCAGTACTCCGAAATTGGTACTGGTGTGAGCTTTAGATGCTCATGAGATTCCGTATCAAGTACGGAACAGAAGCGCCTAAAGCCCACAACCAATGGTCCAATTCGTAGTAAGTTACTTCCTTGTTAAAGATCTGTATAAAGCACAAAATATTGATGATTTATACATATATATTATATCACGAATATATAGAAATGACGCCCAAAATGGGCGTCATGATGCTAGAATTGGGCTCCTTCCAAGAATGGAAAGGAAAGATTTAGATCTTCGATACTAATATAATCTGAAGGCTTTTCTAAACTCACAGGCTCGTTTGAGTATCGAATATCTCCTAAAGTAAAGCTTCCATTTCCTTGTGGTGAAAATATTTCAAAATTTAAGTATGAAAGTGCTCCATCTTTTCTTCCAAAACACATTTCGCTTGTAAATCTAAAAGGTGTAGGTA
This sequence comes from Patescibacteria group bacterium, assembly GCA_963169855.1. Lineage (GTDB taxonomy): Bacteria > Patescibacteriota > Dojkabacteria > J137 > J137 > KLAP211. Next base: position 182,043 of record CAUJCN010000001.1, on the reverse strand, counting down.
ATAAATCATGTTCAATATCGCTGCCAGCAATCTCTTCGTATTTGTTTAAAAGCTGAGTCATCTTAAGCTCGTTTGCTTCAACAATAATACACTTGGATCGGATATTAGTAGTAGGAGAAACTCTATCGTTTCCTCGGCTTATTAAAGACTTAAATTCATCTGTATTAATTAACTGAAGCAGCTCTGCTTTCTTTTCAGTATCTAATTCTGCAAATGGTGTAGATTCAATTGTTCGTTCAACATCTCCTGAAAAGAAAACCCATTCACCTTCTGCATCTTCTAATCCTTCAATGTTCATTGATAAGAAAGAAGGAATTTCTTCTAATTTAATAAATGTTTCAGACTTCATGTTATTTATAAAATTCATTAGGAACACTTCTCCCCCAACCTTGATTCCAGAGAAATCTAGATCGAGATCAGCTCGAACGAAAACTTTATCTCCGTTAGAATCTCCCATAATGTCGCCAGATGAGTCCAATCCAAAATCCCCTTCTTCAGATTCAACATCTAGTTTCAAAACATAATTTGCTGCTACACTTTTAAATTCGTTTGATGCTGGTGCTACATTTTCAAAATCAGAATTTACTATATTTTCGATCTCTTTAACAAGTTGAGTTTTGAAAGTCTCTTCATTTACAAACACGTTTTCTAATCGCTCTACCAAATTGGAAACTACTGGAATATTTGTATTAGAATTGAATGCGAACACGAATCCTCCAATAACTAAAACACATGTGCAAAGCAGGAACAGCGGAATTGAGATAAGTAGAACTTTTTTCATATTAAAATCTTAAAAAACTATTTAAATATCGATTTATTATAACCTAAATTCTTTTTTGGATTATCCTTACTACAATCAGCTTTACTATCATTAAAACTAACAAAGGTATGATAATCAAGACAAAAGCAGTTAGTGCTGGGTAAAATTCACCTCCTAATATCTGTGATTGCCATTTGTTGATTTGCGCTGCAATTCCAGTGTTCGCGAAAGCTAAGAATAATCCCATTATTAAGAAAACAATCGAAAGACAGCCGAAAATATTATCAATTTGAGTTCTACTCTTATTCATAAGGTTTATTGTGAGATAATGAATTTTACATTAGATAAGATTGTTTTCAAAATGGTTTACGGATTTTCGTTTTCTAAAGGTCAGTGTGATTGGTTAAATCTAGATTGGAAGAAACTGCTAGATAAGTTATCCAATTCGAACCTCAAAATAATAAGATTGGGACTTTATTGGAATGAAATTGAAAAAGAAAATGGAATCTATGATTTTTCATCTTCAAAAGAAATTATTGAATACTCTCAAAATCTTGGTTTCGAAATTATTTTGACTGTAGGAATGAAAGCACCTAGATGGCCAGAATTTTACATCCCAAACTTCGTACAAAAATCTGAATTGGAACAAAAGACTTTGGATTTTATTAAAGCTTGCGTTGAACAGTTTAAAGATTTCGAAAATATTTCTACTTGGCAAATTGAAAACGAACCACTTGATCCTTCGGGTCCGAGTAACTTAAACATCGATTCAGATTTTCTTCAACAAGAAATCGATTTAGTAAAAGGTTTGGATTCATCAAGAAAAATATTAGTAACAATTTGGGGAAACGATTTAAAGAAAAGAAATAATTTGGAGAAAATTTTAAAACTAAAAAATATTGATCAAATAGGTTTTGATTTTTATCCTAAGCAACCAGGATTATTCCGTTATAGAGGACCTGATTATTCATTGGTAGATTTAAAAGAAATCACAATTCACCTACAATCAAAAAACATTAAACCAATAATTGCTGAGCTTCAAGCTGAGCCTTGGGAAAAATTCGATTATAAAAAGTCTCCAGAAAAAGTTAAAAGTGTTTCTTTGGATCTGATCAAAAAGAATATTATTGATTATAAAGATTTAGGATTTGAAGAAATAATTCTTTGGGGAATTGAATACTGCGAATGGGCTGGGATTTTAGATGAACTTACTGACTTTATTCTGTAGTTCATCAATTAGATCCTTTTCCATATAACGGAATTTATCTGGAATATCTAAAACAATTACTTTCTGTTGTCTAATCGATTTCTGAAATTGTTGCGTTCCGAGTATCCCAAACTAATCCGTAAAATGGATGGATGCTGTAAACGCCTCCTGTTATTTGTCTGATTTGATTAGCCAAAACTTTTAAATTCTCTTCAGCTATTGCTTCTCTTTCAGTGGTTAGGAAGAACTTTCTTTTATCACTTTTTATTCTCATGTAAGGAGTGCGTGATTTCTCAAACACAAAATCTAAAACATGTCTTTCTCCAGTTTCGTTAGAAATGCACTCTACTCTAATGAAAATAGGCTCTCTTTCAGCAGCTGCTTCGATAAGTTGATCTAGAGTTAATTTTGGTTGCTCATTAGGAGCTGGCATGTCGAACATGCGTGGATTATAGAATGGAAAAGAATAATTTGTAAATAGTTTCCGAACTACTATTTACCTTTTGAGATAATGGTTATAAGCTTCTTTAAAATAGTTCTGGTTGTTGTTGTACCAACTTAAAGTTTCAATTTCACTCGGATTGATGAATCTGATCTCTTGTCCTTCGCGACATTCAATAGTTTGTTGACCATCGTAATCTGCAATGAGAACAGTAATATGAACTTCGTTTCCAAGCTCGTTAACGAAACTATCTTCTAAAAGAAGTTTTAGTTCTGAAGGATGAATTTTGTACCGTGTTTCTTCGAACAACTCTCTTGTACCAGTTTCAAAAATGTCTTTATCGAAATTTTCTTTTTCTCCGCTACAAACACACCATTGATTCTTTCCCAAAATTTCTGGAGCGTTGTCTCGATGTTGGGCTAAAAGAAATCCACATTGATTAAGTAAAATTACTCCTGCGAAATAGTGTGCCATATTATTGATTTTGATTAGGATATCTTAATTTCGATCCCAAAGCTCCTCGAAAGCTTCTTGTGCATCCTCGTCTGTTGCTCCAGGATTGTTTGTTTTATAATCTTCAAACCATTGAACCATCGCATCAAAATTTCTATCGAATTCTTCTTTATCTGGTGCTGCTTCTCTGGCCTTTGCGTATCTATCAAAATCTTGAGACTTCTTAATAACTGTTGGAACTGTCAACCCAACTAAGATTCCTACTACTAATATTATAATTCCTGCAATGAATTTTTTTGCGGTGCTACTCATAAAATATTAATAATAAGTAAAATTCAATCTAATCCTGAACTTGATTCAGGAATAAGTAATATTTACATTTTAACCTATTACAGATTTTGTATAAACCTGAGAGCTTGCTTGTAACCGTGGTCGAATATCTTATCCATACCTTTCAGAGAGAAAGGAAATGTTGCTGGAATCCTTACTGAAATCTTGAAATCAGCTGGATGGAGATTTTCGTCGAACTTAAACGCTTTCGCTTGAGATAATCTCGCAATATCTAATAAGGAAAATCTTTTTCTTCCTTCATGTAGATTAATAATAAATGTTATGTCGCATCCGAATTCTTCGAGCTTATCAATTCCGTATGCAGGTGAGTATTCACCATCAACATATTGTCTGTGCTTAAATTTGTATGGATATAAAATTGCAGAGGATGCTACTACTGCCTTGGCTAAATCACCGGTCTCGATGTACTCTAGTTCGTGCGTATTTACATTTGTCGCTTGAATAAATAGTTTTATCTGAGTATCTTCTATTCGTTTACCTTGTGTTGCCTGTTGCGCAAACTCTTCCCATTCTCTGTAATCTGCAATACGTCCTCTAATTAATGATCTTAATGAAAATATTGAATAAGGTCGAACTTTTTTTAAATTTTCAAGAATCTGCTCTGGTTTTAACCCTAGTGCGTGATAGGTTGCAACTGCTGAGCCGCCACTTGCAGATACGATTGCGTGAATTGGTATTTCTAATTCTTCAAATGCTTTCAAAACCCCTGCATAAGCAACGGATTTTGTTCCGCCTCCTCTAATTGATAATCCAATCTTTTTATTTTTGAGTTTCATATTGATACATCATAACGAAACTAACATGTTTATTTCAACTTCCACAATTTCGTTTATACTTAGATCTTCAGCTAATCGAACTGATTTTTTTATTGGTAGAAAGTATGAGTTCGAAGATTTATCCGGAAAGATTGAAGTTCTCCATTCGGATTCTCCAACTATAACTTTTACTGGAAAAGATCCCCATCCTCGTGATTGAGAAGAAAATAAAAATTTAATTTCTTCTGCAATATTTTTTGGCAAAGTTACAAAGTACCAAGCAGCATCCGTTTGAAACATTTGTAGAGGACTTTTGAAAACGTAAATGTTCATTACTTCAAAAGTTCTACTAACTCATTTGAAGTCGGAGTTATTTTTGTAATTAAAGAACCGCGAGTAATATCTTCATCAGCATGAAAAGCATAGATTGGTTTTTTCATAGCAAAGGCGTATGCAAGTTCCATTGTTACACTTGTTCCGATGTAACCATTTTTGTTGTAAATGAAAACTGCATCTGATTCCGAAATGTGTTTGAAATAATTTGTAATCAATCTGTTGTAAACGAATTGTTTTTCCGCAAATGGGAATTTATCAATATCTTCATCAGAAATATCTACTTTGGGAAATATAACTTCAAATCCGAACGACTCTAGCTCTTCCGAAAATGATTTCATTTCTTCCGCAAATTTTGTTGATCCGCAAATTACGATTTTCTTCATCGTTGAATATTAGCTCGAGAATTTAACACATGCAAGCTTTGAGCATAAACTTCTGCGCCTCGACCCAAATTGCGTGACCAATCGGCTTCGTACGGTTTGTTATATTTTTTGATTTGATATTGTTTATCATAAATAAATGGATAAGCTCCGTCTCCACCCAAAGCCGCGAGGAGCCAGAAAGCGTGATCGATCCATTCAATATCACCTTGCTTAGATCCAATTTCGTAAATATGAAAAGGAACTTCGCCTCGTGTTAATTCTGCAAGGGTTCTTAATCCACCTTCGAAAACTTGTTCAGGACTTCTTTTCCCTAACATGTAATATCCAAGCAAAGTTACCCAACCATCAAAAGGAATGTCTTCATCTACCCAATCAGAAAGCCTTCCTGGAAAAATATCGTAACCATCTAGTCCTGCTGCATCAAAAATTCTTGAACCTCCATCTTGAGGAATCCAGTAACCTTGTATGTCGGAACAAAAAACGGAGAGACACATTCCGATATCACGTCTATAATTTGTCATATCATTTGCATTTGAAAGCATTCTCGCAGCTCTTTTGAATCCTTCTTGATGAGCAGCTCCGTGCAAATCGTTGCTTGGTCCATAAGAAAATGCAAATCTTGAATCTATATCCGCTTCGTAAAAACTTCTGATTTCTAATGGAAATGGAAACTCAGCATTCAACTTTTTCATCATTAACTCGATATGAGTTCTGAGCCAATTAGCATTTGAATCACTAAAAATATGGCTTCCATTTGGACGTAACGCTGTATGTAAACTAATTAATGGTTGTGCATTTCTTGAGTTTATTTCGTAAAGAAGTTCTATCGCATGGTCTAATTTCCCAGGATACGATTGTTCATCAGTCCATTCTAAATTTAAAAACGTTCCAATCTTGTTTTGAAACCCAATCGCATCGCGTAGTAAATTTGTATTAGTCCAAGGATCGTTTCCTTCGAAATCTGGATATACTCCAAAGTTAAATGCTTTCTGATATTTCATTGCGGCATTCATCAATTCAGTTTTAGAGTATGAATAATTTTTCCAATCTAGAGTTTCGATGTCAATAATTCTCTTTATCAAACCTGCTCCAGCAAGAATTGCTGTAAGTTTTAAAAATTGTCTTCTTGAAAGTCTAGGATATTTGCTTTGTGTTAATTCTATTACGGCGTCAGGAAAGCTTGGAGATTTAGGATTTTCTATTATTTCAAGAACTTCACTCATCTTTTTGTTTTAGATTTTAATAGAACTACGTTACTGTTCGATTGTCTGCAACTGCTCCACAGGTTTCTTTCTATCAACTGCCATTACTCCACCAAGTTTCTTATGTGATTTGTATCCTTGTAAAACGATACTGTTATGATCAAAGCTGTCTATGTCGTTTATTCTTGGATCAAGTAATAATTGTGGCATCGGAAGTATTTCTCTGGTCAATTGCGTTTCCATTTGTTCAATATGATTTTTGTAAATGTGAGAATCTCCAAAAGAAATAGTTAGTAATGATGGCTGTGCATCAAGAACATTTCCCAGCATGTGTGCAAGTAATGCGTATGATGGTATGTTGAATGGAACTCCTAAAAAGATATCTGCACTTCTTTGATACATGTGTAGTGCAAGTTGCCCTTCGATTATGTTTATCTGAAAAAGCACATGACAAGGAGGTAACGCCATTTTAAAAAAGTCAGCAGGATTCCAAGCTGAAGCAAGTAGTCTTCTATCGTTTCTATCGTTTTTAGCTCTATTGATTAAATTTTGTAGCTGATCAATTTCATCTCCATAAGGGGATTTCCAAGTTCTCCATTGTGATCCGTAAATAGTTCCTAAGTCACCAGGAAATTGTGCTTTTGGAAGCCATGAATCTGCTAATGCGTTGTCAGTCCAGATAGTATCGCCGATTGGTTTCTTTCTGAAACTGTTTGAAATATCCAAAAGTCTCCCATCACTCATTCTGGCTCCTGTTCGATAACCTCCTTCTAAAAACCAAAGTAGCTCTCCTGCAACGGCAGCCCAAGGTACAAGTTTAGTAGTTATCATAGGAAATCCAGCTGTTAAGTCAAAATGAAGTTGTTGATTTGGAATGCTTAATACATCTTCTCCTGTTCGTTTTGTGCCTTTGTCACCTCCGTGTCGCAGAATTAACTCTGATAATTCTAAGTAGCCTTTCTCTCCAATAAATGGAGGATGATCTACTAGTTCTATCATTTGCCGCATAAACGAAACGTAAGGAATAAGCTGATAAATTATTATATATAAAGTACAGAAAATCACTAATTCAAAATTACTATAGGGAAGCCTGAAATAGTGTATTATTGTTTTATGATCTACGCATACAGCTTGATACATTTAATTTTTGCTCTGAGTGCATTTCTTTTGTGGCGAGTTTGGGATCGTAAACCGGATTTTTCAAATTACTTTAAAGTTGCTGCAACAGTTGGAATAATAATCACTCTAGTTTTCGATTTCACTGGAATTTATATTTTGAGATTCTGGGGCTACTATTCGACAACATATTTGGAATACTTTGCAATTGCTTTTGGAACTTATGTAATCGCTACTCCACTTTTTGTAGAAACTCTTGGATACTTTCACCTTCAATTCAGCAAATTCAAATTGAATTACAAGTTTAACGTTACAAAATCAGGAGCGTTTACTTTGTTCATGATTTCTTCGATAGTTCTTTGGGGAACCGGATACATTATTCACAACAACCATGTTTCTGCTGATTGGCCACTCTTGATTGGACTATTCATTTTTGTTTTAACTTTTTTCGATTCTTTAGGATTTTTGATTCGTGGAATTAAAGGTCCTATTCTCTCGGTTTTTGAAGGAAAGATTTTTGCACCACTTTCTGTTTTAGTTAGCGGATTTCTAGCAGGATTTCTTTGGGAAATTTTAAACACATATTTCCCACTCTGGTATTACCAGAATCTTCCAAAGAATGAATTGTTTGGAGTTCCACTTTTAGTAATAGTTTTTTGGGGAACTTTGAATATGGCTTTCTGGGTCTGCACAAACATTGTTTTTGGAGAAAGCTATAAATCTAAAAAATAAGGGCAGCTTTTCAGCCACCCTCAATATTCTAGAATTCAAATCCTAGATCTTCAGAAATTCCTATGATTGATGATTTATCTAATTTCATAAATACTTTCTGTAAGTTGTCTACACTAAAGAATTCTTGAGCATCAACTCCAACTTCTTCGTGTTTGTAGTGTAGTCTTTTAAGAACAATTTCAATAACTTGAATTGCTCTAAGGATTCCGTTCATTGAACCAACGGATGCGTTTATTAATATTGCTGCTTGGATTACAAATTGTTCCTGATCATCAAAAGATTCGTAACCAAGTAGGTGTGCGTGACTATCACTTTCTAAAATATCTGACATGCGTAAAGTTTTAACTATTTAATTAATAGGGATATGAATTTGTGCTTAGCAATGTAAGCTTAGAAGGAAGTCGTAGATCTGATGTTGTATTTCATAGTGAAATTATTTTTGGAAAATTTGAGTTATGTCAAACTATTCGATTTCTTGAATTCTAAATTTTTGGATTTTCTGATTCTTTAAAATATTTTCTGTATTTCAAAAAGACAAAAGGATATTTAATTTTATTTAACCAACTTACATTAGATGTCATCTCTACAATAACTGATGACTCTAAACCATCCTTACTAGAAGTCTTTATCAATATACAGAAGGGTTTTCTCCCGTACAATTTCCCAAAATCTACTGCATATTTTGAAAGTATATAGCCCGAGGCCTTGGTTCCAGCTATTCCAAGTCCTGCAAGAATAAATATAGGAATTGAAGTATTGTTGTAATAAGTTTTTTGAATCACAGCACCGTCAACTCCATAAGGCGAAATAGAATTATTGCTATCCTTCAGCTGAATTGACGATCTATTGTAAGTGAAATCTGTATTACATAACTCCTTAATTTGGTCATATTTTGGATTGAATCCTATACAAATGGTAGGGAATTGGATTTTCTCCCAGTCGTGGATCAAACTCCCTAAGTGAATATTATCAGTTCTTTTAAGTTTACCTAGTAAATTGTAGATGTTTCCTAATACTAGTCCCTCTGCTTCAGGCCATACAGGACTAATATTCCGACGGTCAGCTTTGTTAGTTCTTAATCCATTGCTAGGTATAGGGTTAAGATATCTGATAACATATTTTTGCTGAGTGTTCTCAACCCCGTATTCATTTACAGGTAACAACTGACTTAGAAATATGTAAATATTGTTTGAGGCATCCGAAAATCCATGCAATACTTGCCATAAAGGTCTAGCGTTTTTATACCAATTATGTAAGGCAAGACTTAAAAATATTACAACAGGAATTAAGATCGAACTTATAAAGATTTCTTTCCAAGTATTTGAGTCATCAACTCCTGTGAATGAAAGAAGATTTGTTACTGTGTCCCAGACTGTATAACTTTGAGGATAAATGTTCATTTTGTCTAATACGGAGAGAGCGGGGATCGAACCCGCGCTAGGCTTTTGGCCTACTAACACGTTAGCAATGTGCCCCCTTAACCACTTGGGTACCTCTCCATTACGGTTAATAGTGATTATACTATATGACGAAGTGATTAGTCTTGGGATTCAGGATTTGTTTCTAAAATATTCAATAGTCCTTCGTATTGATGCGTAGATGTAAACATTCTCCCATCTTCAGTTTCATCCATATAGACAATTGTACCACCATTTATATAAGCTAAAATCGCTCTACAAGTATTAGTAACATTTAAGAACTTCAGTTTCGTCAGAAACCTTCTAACTAAAGAATCATCTATACTTGGTTCGATAGAAATTTGTAATTGATTAACTATTCTTTCTATTGTCATCAGTTCTGTTCGAAGTTCTTCTATTTTGCTTAAAAATTCCTCCGACTTCCCAGCAGCAACAAAAGTTTGTGATGTATAAAACAACTTTTGTAACAGATCTTTAACTTGCCTTAGATATGCAGCCAGTTCCTTTACAGTCCAATTTTCGTCGATATCTACAATTATTCTTCTAAGACATTCGACATAGTAGTTTGCTGCGAAAATCCTCTGAGTGTCTGGATTATTTGATAATATTTCTTTTATATCCATAGGTAATTATTAATTACAGGTTTATATCACCTGCAAACCGTGCCGGTCAAGAAATAACTCCTCTTGTACCTTTAAATCTTTGTGATAAAATCACATAAATGATTGAAGTGTTTGATACACCAAAACAATTAGCAGTCCCAGAACTCTACGACGATATAGAGTTAGCAAATTTCCCCGAAATTGTAGATGCAGATACCAGAGTAAGATTAGGATTTAAGGTTCGAGTTGCTGCAGACACTTATGGAAGTAAAAATTCAACTCAGTTTGTCTATGTTAGAGTATTTGATGAGGGAGAGGAAACTGGAATTTTCCAACTTCAAAGAGTAATTTACCCAGAAGAGTTAACTGATCCATCGGAAGAAGAAACTCAGGAAGTTGTTCCAGTACAAGTAGAACTCGAGAACCACGACAAATCCCCAGTTGTTCATAAACAGCTCTACGCAGAGATCTAATCAGTTTGTAAGAAATCCTCAATTCATATAGAATGAACTTATGAGACCTATTTGGACTGGAGGAATAACATTTGGATTGGTATACATTCCAATTAAACTATACAGCGCAACTAATGCCGTTGAAATCGACCTCGACCTTTTAAGTAAAAAAGACAAATCTCCTATTCGTTACGCAAGAATTGATACAAAAACCGGAAAGGAAGTGGCGTGGAAAGATGTTGTAAAAGGTTACGAACACAAAAAGGGAGATTACGTTGTTTTAGAACCAGAAGATTTCGATAAAGTTGATATGGAGAAAAGTCAGAATTTAGAAATTTCGTCCTTTGTTGACGAAGATGAAATTGATCCAATTTACTTCGAAACTCCTTACTATTTAGAACCAGATCCAAAAGCAAAAAAACTTTACGCACTTTTAAACAAAGCTCTCAAAAAATCTAAGAAAGTAGGAATTGCAGAGTTTGTAATGAGAAATCGAGAAAGACTTTGCGTAATTGCTCCTCGAGGAAATATGTTGGTAATAAACCAAATGAGGTACGAAGACGAAATTAGAGAAACTTCAGACTTAGAAATTCCTGGAAAAACTGATGTTGATAGCAAAGAATTGGATATGGCTACAGATCTTATTGAAAAGATGACAGAAAAATTCGATATTGCTGACTATCAGGATGACTACATTAAAAAACTAAAGAAACTGATCGATGCAAAAGCTAAACACAAAACTATTAGAGTTCAGAAACCAGAAAAAAGAGTTGAAGCAAATGAATCAAATCTAACTAAGCTTCTTCAAGAAAGTCTAATCAAATTCAAAGTAGAAGCGCATGCCTCTAGATAAATATAAACGAAAGCGCGATTTCAGCACAACACCGGAACCAAAAGGTTCCGACTACGTCAAGACTTCGTCGGATTCCAAGTTGAGATTTGTTGTTCAGAAGCACGAAGCTTCACATTTACATTACGATCTTCGTTTAGAAAGTGAAGGTGTAATGAAAAGCTGGGCAGTTCCAAAAGGTCCAACATTAAGATCTGCTGAAAAACATTTGGCAATGGCTGTTGAAGATCATCCAATCGAATACAATGATTTCGAAGGAACAATTCCAGAAGGCAACTACGGTGCAGGAACAGTAATGATTTGGGACGAAGGTTTCTACTCTCCTCTAACAAAAAAGGAAAAAGAAACGGAGGAAGATTCGGTTGTTGAGCAAATTAAAGACGGACAATTGAAATTTAGACTGTTTGGAAAAAAACTGAATGGAGAATTTGCATTAGTAAAAATTAAAAACAATAAGTTCGGAGGTAAAGATAATGCTTGGCTTTTAATAAAACACGATGACGAATTCGCTAATAAAGAAATCTCGCACGAAGATGTTTCGGTTCGAACTGGAAGATCCATGGAAGAAATTGCAGAAGACAAGAAAGCCAAAAAAGCTATTAAGTGGGATGGGATGTCATCAACAGATCCCGCATTAAATGCGGGACCTGATTCTACTGGCGAAGTTTACACCGAACTAGACTCTGAACCAGAAAAGAGCGAATTCCCTCGCAATGTAACTCCAATGCTTGCTGGGATTACAGAAAACCCATTCGACAATAATGATTGGCTATACGAACTAAAATGGGACGGCTACAGAGCTTTGGCAGAAATTGATAAAGGGAAAGTGAGATTGTACTCACGAAACAATGTAACTTTCAACAAAGACTTTCCAGAAGTTGTAAATGCTTTAGAAAAAATTCCTGGGAAAATCTTGCTCGATGGAGAAGTTGTAGCTGTAGATGATAAAGGCATTCCAAAATTTCAATTACTACAGAACCACACTAAGGGTTCAAAAGAAAAATTGTTGTTTTATGTTTTCGATGTTTTGTATTTCGATAAGTTTGATTTAAGAAATCTTCCGATTGAAAAACGAAAAGAAATCCTGAAAGACATAATTAAAGAAAATGATGTTCTCCAGATTAGCGATACTTTCGAAGATGGTGAGTCGTTATTTAAAAGTGCTGAGAAGTTGGGAATGGAGGGAATAATTGCTAAAAGAAAAGGAAGTAGATATTTAGATCACAGAAGTACAGATTGGCTAAAAATTAAATCAGTAAACGAAAGAGAGTTTGTGATAGGAGGTTATACAAAACCAAAGGGAAACAGACATCACTTCGGTTCAATTCTTTTAGGAGAATATGTAAATGGAAAATTTGTGTACAGAGGGTTAGCGGGAACAGGTTTCGACGACAACACAATGAAAGAACTTCAGACACTAATGGATAAACATAAAAGCGTCAATAGTCCTTTCCAACCATCAGAACTAATTCAAACTAAGACTGTAAAAAAATGGGTGAAACCAAGCATTGTTGTTCAAGTCAAATTTACAGAATGGACTGATGAAAAGTTACTAAGACATCCAGTTTATTTAGGAATTCGAAAGGATAAAAAAGCTACAGATGTAATTGCAGAACCGCAACTACGCCAAGGCTTCTTTGGGCAAGGCAAGTCAAGGGATCGAGACGGTATGACCAATACTTTACCTGACCTAGCTTACACCCATTTGGATAAAGTGTATTTTCCAAAAGACAAGTATACAAAACAAGATTTGCTTGAATACTATAACGAAATTGGCGATGTAATGATGCCATACTTAATTGATAGACCTCAAAATCTTAATCGTCATCCGAATGGAATCAAAGGAAATAGTTTTTATCAGAAAGATTTCGATGCAAGTCGACCGGACTACGTAAAGCGAAAAAGAATTTATTCGAAATCTACAAAAGAATATGTAGATTATCTCTTATGCCAGAACAAAGAAACCTTACTATTTTTAGCAAATTTGGGCTGTATCGAAATTAACCCATGGAACTCCAGAATTGATAGTCTAGATAATCCAGACTACATTTTATTTGATCTTGACCCAGTAAAAATTGATTTCAAAGAAGTTGTTAAAGTTGCTAAGAAAATTCACGATTTCTGCGAAGAGATTAAAATTCCAAGTTATTGTAAAACTTCGGGAAAACGTGGACTTCATATTTATATTCCGTTGGACGCTAAGTATGACTTCGAACAAATCAAGATATTTGCAGAATTAGTTTCTGTAAAAATTCAAAACCGACTTCCTAAAATAGTTAGTTTGGAAAGAAATCCAGATAAAAGAAAAGGCAAAGTTTACATTGATTATCTTCAAAACCGAAAAGGACAAACAACTTGTTGTGTCTATTCTGTTAGACCTGTAGATGGTGCTCCTGTCTCTACACCACTTCATTGGGAAGAAGTTAATGGGAGGTTAGATCCAAAGAAATTCAATATTAAAAACACAATGAAACGTATTGAAAAGGAAGGCGATCTTTGGAAAGGCGTTCTTGAAGAAGGAATTGATTTAGAGAAAATAATCAAAGATCTCAACTAAACAGGTGCGAGCATATCATCTTTAATTTCCCAGTTCTCTGCTTTCACTAACTCTAAAGGTGTTCCCCCAAATTGTACTGCGTAGAAATTCAGGAAAAATATCATCCGATCTGATAAATATGTTCTGTTTTTCTCACGAAGATTTCTAAATTCAGTCTTAATACTTTGTTCCACAAGCTCTTTAGTGAGTAATTCTTGAGATTTGGCATCTCCAAATATTAATCTTTTAACAATCTCATCATCCCGCATGTGGGGATATTTACTCCTTAATCTTCCGGACGCTGTTAATAAGAAATGCGGGAATCTATTAGCTAAAACTATAGAGTCTGATGATGCAGGTTTGGTTGGCAAAGGAAATTGTTGGTTCATAAATTTTTACTGATTGCTATATTATACAATTAAAATCAACTTAGTAAATCTCTTCCTGTCATTTCCGCAGGTTGTGGAATACCCATTAAACCTAAAATTGTTGGTGCAACATCAGCTAATCCTCCAACTGGAAGTTCCCTAGTCATTAATCCTTTTTTTATGATAATTATTGGAACAGGATTTGTTGAGTGCTTGGTATCCATACTTCCAGTTCTTAAATCTAGCATTTCTTCTGCATTTCCGTGGTCAGCTGTAATTATTACGACTCCATCGTGTTTTAGAACTTCTTCAACAATTATGCCAATAGATTGATCACAAGCTTCCATTGCTTTTACGGTAGCTTCTATATTTCCTGTGTGAGCAACCATATCTGGTCCAGCAAAGTTTACAAGAATAAAATCGAATGTTCCTTCTTCAATTTTCTCTACTACCATTTTTGCAACCCATCGTTGACTCATTTCTGGCTTCTCGTCGTAAGTTGTAACATCTTTCGGTGAAGGAACTTCTAACCATGTTTCGCCAGGCATGATTTCTTTGATTTGCCCGTTAAAGAAATAAGTAACATGAGGAAATTTCTCTGATTCTGCAATTCTTAATTGTAAAAGTCCAGCATCAGATAAAACTTTTCCAAGTGGAGTAAGAACTCTTTCTGGAGGAAAAATTTTATTTAAGGGAAATCCGTTTTCATATTCGTTCATTCCTGCAAAGTAAATATTGTCCAAAGCTGTCCTTTCAAATCCTTTGAATTCTTTATCTTCGAAAGCCATATTTAACTGGACTGCTCTATCAGGTCTAAAGTTATAGAAAATTATTGCGTCGTTATCTTTGATGGTAACGATCTCTCCACCATTCTTTTCAATTAAGATAGGATCAATGTACTCATCAAAAATCTCCTTTCCGTAAGAAGCCTCTATCGCTTTTTTGTAGTTTTTTGTTTTTGTTCCGACTCCATTAACTAAAGCATCATAAGCAATTTTTGTTTTTCCCCAATTTCGGTTTCTATCCATCGCATATGCTCTACCAATTATCGATGCTAGTCTTCCGATTCGTTTTTGGTACATAAACGATTCAATCTGATCTAGTAACTCGATAGCTTCTGTTGGCGAAGAATCTCTTCCATCTGTAAAAGCATGAACAAAAACTTTGTCAGGATTCATTTTTTCTTGGGAAGCGAATTTTAGTAAGGCTCTTAAATGATCATTGGATGCGTGAACAAGCCCAGACCCAACTAAGCCAATAAAGTGCACATTACTGTTGTTCTGCTTTGCGTGGTCAAATGCGTTTATAATTACAGGATTCTGAAAAAAAGACCCGTTTGTAATTGAGTTATCAATTCTAGGTAAGTTTTGGAAAATGACTCTACCAGCACCCATTGTCATGTGACCGACCTCGCTGTTCCCGTCTGTTCCCGAAGGTAATCCTACATAAAGCTGAGATGCCTCTAAATAAGTATGTGGGTACTGTGGCCAGTATTTATCTAGACTACTAGTGTTTGCAGCCATTACAGCATTTCCAGGGCCTTGTGGAGCTACTCCAACTCCGTCCATAGAGATTAGGACAAATGGTTTTGGTCGTTTAAAGAAGTCTGCCAATTAAAAAAGGTTAAAAGCTAAAAGGTTAAAGTTAATACATTCTATAGGAAACAAGAGTTTATGTACAACTCAGTCCTAAAGATCGAAATCTGAAGAACGAAGTTCGAAAGATAATCAAAGAATTCAATATTTCTAGTTTCTTTCTTCGATCTTCGCATTTTATTTGACTCTCTCTGCAAGCACAACGAATCTCTGAGAGTTCGACTCTAGTGGATGAGTTGTAATGATCTTTATTTGATCTTTATCAGGATTCACCTGATAGATAAGTGCATCATCTGCGTTAAAAATGTTTGTTCCGATAACTTTGTATTCTAAAGCTGAATTTTCGAAAGTTATTACGATACTATCTGAAACGTTTACTTTATCAATATTCCAGCAGCCTCTGGCATCATTTGGACCGAAGAATCTTCTGTTGCAGAAGAAAACTGTCTCTCCATCACCTAATTCGCTTTCTGTAGGACTTACCCAGAAACCTTCTTTTAAAAACTCCTCTGAAGGTTCGCCTTGATAAAGATTCGCAGAAACGTTAATAGACGCAATTCCTATTTTTAGATTTTTCTGAGCAGGTTTCTGTCCAGCTAGGGTGAAAACATTAATTTCATCAATTGTATAAATTGCATCAGGATAGCTTTTAATCTCGTCTGGGAAAGTTGGATTTGTAGGTGTAGGTGTTGGGTTAGCAATATCGTCTACTGGTGGAATATCAAAATTGTAATTCAAAGATTGAAGTCGTATTGTTGTAGCAACGCTTTCAACGAAATTCGTTACTGGTACGCGAATTAGCTGCCAAATAGTATTAGTAACTGCACAAAGAGCAATCAAGCAAACGATCATTACTCCAGCAATCATAATAAAGGTATTCTGGTCTTCTCTGGAAATCGCCATAAAAACAATATAGAATGATTAAGTACAAATATTATACCAATTCTAGCTACCGAATAAAATTTACAAAGATACAATGAATGGTAAGAACCAGGAGTTTGTAATAAATTCTCAAAAAATTAAAAAACCTGATAGCGAATTACTCGGGGATCTTGGAGCTAAATATGCAATTCTTCCGAAAAGCCCTCATGCATTTTTTATAACAACAGCTGCTTTTGACACCTTTCTTTTGGCTACAGAACTGGCAGATGAAATCCAGGTACTTTTGCAAAGTGTCCGATTGAATATGTACAAAGATAATCTAGAAATTTCGCAACGTATATCTGAATTGATTATGTCTGCAGAAATTCCTCAAATTATTACGAGACCAATAGAGCAAGCCTATAGAACTTTGGTTGCAGGAAATAACTCACCTTTAGTAAAAGTTAAGCCTTCAACTTTGGTTCCTTTTAAATTTCAATCAGAAAGTTACAAACGAATTTCGCATACATACGTTTCTGGATTAGAAACGCTGTTACAAACAATCAAATTAGCATGGTCTACTCTATTTATTGCTGAAGAAATGGAAGAAAGAATTAAATCTTATTACAAAGGAGATTTAAGTTGTGCCGTAATTATCCAAGAATTTTTACATCCAGAAGTCAGCGGCCAAATTAAGTTTGATAAAGATAAAGCAACGATTACAGCCTGCTACGGAATCGACGAAGCATTAGAAAATGCTTCGGATATTTCTGATGTGTACGAAATATCAAACAAGAAAATTTTGAATAAAACCGTAAATAACCAACAGAAAATGTTTATTAGGAATTTTAACATCAAAGATAATTTCTTTCTTCCTGTAAACGTTTCTTCTGAGCAGAAAAGTAAACAAAAACTTTCAGAATCTTTAATCCAACAAATTGCTGATGATTTTGAAGATCTTAATAAAATTAGTAAAAATGAATTCTGTATAAAATATGCTGTAGAAGCAGGAACCCTTTCCTACACTGATTTATCTTTTGCTGCCAACCCAATTGAACCTGAACTAAAACCTGTTAAGCACGAAAAACAAGAAGTGAATCTTTCCGAAAATGCTATTGAATCAATAACCGAAGAAATTTTTGAAACAGTTAAGTCAAACGAAGAAGAGAAAGTTAAAAAGGAAGAATCGAAAGTTATTCCCGAAGCGTACAACATCAAGGAGGAAAAGAACCGGTTGAAGACAAGAATAAATATTCTTATTCAAAAAAATCGTCCAGCAGATTTAATTTTAGGAAAGTCTTTTGATGGAGTTGTGATTGATGGAACTTCAATTGTTAAAAAGTACGAAAAACTTCCCGACGAATTAATTGCTAATCCAAAAAAATTGAGAGAACTTTCAGAGAAGTATTCTCACGATATTTTGACTTTTGGAAAATCATTCAAGAACAATGATATTTTCTATTCCTTCTCCGATATTTACTCGGCTAAGACAGATACCGATGGGGATTTAAGGTTGCTGTTCGATAGTAAAATTTTTTATACAGAAGTCCTTGCTGTTCAATTAGTAGAAACGGAATTTAACGTACCAATTAATAATTTTATTTTTACAGGAATCAGATCTTTAGAAAATTACGCTCAATTAGTAAGCGATTTCAAGAAAATTCATTTCTCTAAAAAACATAAGAAAAAACTTTATTTAGAAGTATCGAACCCTTCAATTTTATTAGAACTCGATGAACTTGATAAAAACGTTGATGGGGTGGTGGTGAATATTCCAAAACTTTTACAGGGAATTCTTAAAGTGTCTGATATTACTAAAATTAAGGAAACTCAGCTGAAAAAGATTGTAAAGCAGTTGTCAGTGCTAAAAGATCAGGAGGTGGAAATCATGCTTTTTTCAGATATTATGGATGAAAATATACTTGCTGAAATGTTCAAATTAGAACCTGCTAGTCTTCTGATGCAGAAAGTTCCAGATGTTAAAGACCTAAAATTCATTAAATCCCTAGAGAAAGACAATCCTGTAAAGCTAGTTACAAAGTTGAGCTAGTTTGATATAATTCTCAACGACCCTGGAGTGGTAGCTCAATGGTAGAGCAGTAGCCTTTTAAGCTATTGGTTGGGGGTTCGAGCCCCCCCCACTTCATAATCTTCAAAAATCCTATTCCCTACTCTGCTATAATGACTCTAATTAACCATATTCTATGAAAATATTAGCTATTTCAGGAAGTACGAGAAAAGATTCATACAACACTAAATTACTACATGTTATTAAGGAGTTGGCTAAGGAGGACGGCACAGAAGTAGAGATAGTAACTTTAAACGATATTCCAATCTTTAATCAGGATTTAGAGTCAAACCTACCAAAAGAAGTTGTAGAGCTAAAACATAAAGCAGGACTTGCAGATGCAATTTTGATCGCCACTCCTGAATATAATCATATGATTCCGGGAGTTTTAAAGAATGCCATTGAATGGTTAACCAGAGATTCTGGCAATGTTCTAGAGGACAAGTGGTTGGCAATTGTAGGTTGTTCAGATGGAGGATTTGGAACTGTAAGAGCCCAGTTACAGCTTATGACTTTGGCCTTAGTAGTTAATATGAGAGTTAAAGGAAGATTCAGATTCCCAATTTCTAGAGCACAGGATAAATTCAATGAGAAAGGAGAATTGTCTGACCAAGAGACATTAGAAAAATTAAAAACTTTCGTTCATAATTACATCACATTTTTACACAGAGAGCTTCATGTTTAGATTATTCCGAGTCACAGTCATAGGACTACTTTTAGGTTTGGCGTTAATCCTTGTATTTATCAACTTTAATTCAGTTAAAGAAAGGATTACTGATTTAATTAGTGACTTTAATAGACTTCCTGAAAGTTTTTCTTTAGACAATTTACTCGGAGGCTTCGAAGATAGCGATCAGACAATCATTAACGACAACGGGTATACGATGAAAGTAATGGATGATTTTAGTGAGTTAGTTTACTTTCATGAACCATCAAACTCTAAAAGCGTAAATGAACTATGTTCTACTGCAAAAGCCTGTATAAATTCTGGATATTTTCTAGAAAGTAATTACCACGCTGGTTTGCTAACAATCAATGGCACTAAATACGTAGCAATTGCTCCAAATGATAAACAAGTGACTCACGTTGTGAAGTACAAAGATGGAGTGCTAAGTTTTATGCCTAATTCATCTTATATTTACGATGTAACTTCTGATTTTGAATTTCAAGCAGGACCGTTAATATTGGATAATGGACTTGTGAGGACTGATCTAATTAACGAGGCTCCAAACGGAAATCAAAGTTCATTTAGATCGTTCATTGGATTGACTAAGGATGGAAAAGTATTTATTGGAATTTCTACGAAGGCTGTAGACTTAAAAACACTTGCTGAAGAGCTTAAAACGAAACTGGGCGAAGGGCTTTTTGCAGTGAATCTCGATGGTGGTTCTTCAACTTCCATTTACTTTGAAGGAAGTAGTTTGAGTTCATTTGGAACAAGTAAGATTCTTCCGAATATTTTGATGTTCAAGTA
Source organism: Patescibacteria group bacterium (assembly GCA_963169855.1). Classification (GTDB taxonomy): domain Bacteria; phylum Patescibacteriota; class Dojkabacteria; order J137; family J137; genus KLAP211. The sequence continues at coordinate 162,082 of CAUJCN010000001.1, read as the reverse complement.
ATTATTTAAATGAGAATTCTGAACTGTTTTCTCTTATAAAGCCTTTTTCTAAGTATTCTCTAAGAATAGGTTCTTGTTTTCTAATTAAATCCTGAAAAGCTTCCAAACCCAACTCATTTATAAAGTCTTGAATTAAATTTCTAATCGCAGAAGGAATCTTTTTTCCTAAACCTTCCATCATTGTTTCCTTTGGGTTCTGATCAGGAAAATTGGTTCTAATCAATTCCTGCATTTCTTCGCTTGGTGTGAACATTGCAGGGCATCCAACAGTTTTCCTTAGTGTGTAGGATTCTGCTGATTCCATATCAATATAAGATTTAGACTTGGGATCTAGAAGTTCTGTATTCCTATCATTTTTTTCTTCTTGTGCTCGTTGTGTCACAACACCCAATCCTTCTACAAAATCATGAACATAAAAAATGTCTACAGATGCAGCTACTCTCAAAAATGCATTAATATTGAATTGATCCCCTAAAGCGTAAGATAAAATTGCTGCCCAGGTAGTGGTGTCTGCTGCTGTATGCAGTCCAGAGTTTGAAATCTTAAAATTTTTATCTGGAATATATGCATTGCCTCTTAAATGGGAGTCCTTTCTCATATAGGATTCTATTGTAGTTACTAATTGAATCACTTGGGGACTTCTTAGTAACTTTCCATACTTATTTTCTAGATTTGAAGGTATTCCTATTGATAGATCGTTTACAAATGATTTGTTTCTTTGAGTAATGAGAACATAAAACTCTTCTAAAAGTCCTTCTAAACTCATTTGTATATGAATATCTAGTTCAACTACAAAGTCTTTTGCCTGTCCAAGCTCAAAGTAGAAGTTCTTTTTTCCTGTGTAACCAGGATGAATTATCTCTACTCCATCCTGCATTCTAGATCTACAATATGCCCAGAATAACGAGATGAAATCAGGCAAAGCATTCCTATATAAGTCTTTTCGTGATTTGATTGGTTCTTCCATATCGCGGATTATATCAATAATCGCTATATATAGAAAATGAAGGTAGGACTTTAACTTTGGAAAATTGCAAGCTTTACAGTATTCAAAATCAACGTTGAAACGGTAATTGGTCCAATACCTCCAGGAACTGGTGTTATGAACTTAATCCTGGAAGCTAGTTCATCGCTTGATTTGATATCTCCTTTAACTCCAGACTCTGTTTTAAGGCTGGTTACATCTATGAGGATAGATTCATCTTTAAAATATGATGAATCAAAAATTTCTGCATTTCCTGTTGCAGTTACTACGATGTCAGATTGCAAGGTTTCTTCCTTAATATTCTCTGTGAATTTATTCAAATTTTCTACTTTTGCTCCAAGAGAAATTAGTTTCTTTGCTAGAGGGATTCCAATCAATTTTGAATCATTTACAATACTAATTGTTTTTCCTGGAAGAAATTCAGAAAGTTTTTTCTGTTCTTCAGAAGCTATTTGTTCTAAAAGAATAATAATTCCCTCTGCCGTTGCAGGGAGCAGTAATTCGTTTTCAGTTCCGATGTTATTGATATTATAATCAGTCAAACAGTCAATATCTTTTTTAAAATTAATTGAGTTCAAAATCTCCGCTCGCTTTTCGTCTAATTCAGGATATAAAGGAAGTTGAACCATCACTCCCACAACATCTTTATCGTTGTTTGCAGTTTCTATTGCATTTCTAATCTCATCGTAAGTCTTCAAAGACTTTACTTCCGGTATAAATCCTGCTTCTCTGAACTTTTTTTCTTTTAACTCGATATATTTCTTACTAGCTGTATCATCGCTTGCATTTATGATTAAAACTTTAGAATCAATAAAATGAAACTTATGAGAGAGCGTTTCCGCCCTCTCAAATATATCTTTTGCTAATTCTTTACAATCAATCATTAAAATTTCTCTAGCTTTACTGAGACTTCAGACTCGTTTCCTTGTCTTAAAATCTTTAAAGTAACAGTATCGTTTATTTTATAATTCTGAATTATATACTGAAGTGTATTATCAGTAGTAATTTTCTTACCACTAATTTCTAAAATAATGTCATTCTCTCTCAATCCTGCCTTATCTGCTGGACTTCCTGGAAGTACAGCTAAATCCTTTGTAGTTTCTCCTCTAACAATTAATGCTCCATAATCAACTGCAAGATTATTTCTTTGTTGAATATCTGCATCAAGAAGTAAATATCTTACACCTAGGACAGGTCTTTCGATTGTTCCATCTGTATTTAATCTTTCAATTAAATCTTTTACTAAATCTACAGGAATGGCGAATCCTATATTCTCTGCTTCTCCCGATGCTACTGCAACATTAACTCCAATCACGTTTCCATGAATATCTAATAATGGTCCACCAGAGTTTCCAGAATTGATGCTTGCATCAGTTTGGATAACTCCGTTTAGTTCTTCTTCTGACCTTCCTTGGCTATCTGTAGCTACAATATCTCTTTGTAATCCAGAGATGATCCCTGTACTAACAGTGTTAGAGAATTCCCCTAAAGCATTTCCAATTGCAATGACCGTTTGCCCAACTCGTAATTCAGAAGAAGCACCTAGTGTTAGTGGTGTGTATCCCGATCCTTCAATCTTTACAAAAGCTATATCTAAAACTGTATCTTTAGATAAAACCTTTGCTTCCTTTTTACTTCCATCTGAGAAAATAACTGTGTAAGAAGCTTCATCGTCTTCTACAACATGTCTATTTGTAATAATCAGTCCATCTACTGTAATAATAAATCCTGTTCCTGCCCCAATCTGTTGCTCTTCGCTTCCTACCTGCTCTCTCCCATAACCAAAGAAATTATAAGGGTCATAATAATTATCATATAGAGGAACATCCTTAGTAATAACAATGCTAACTACAGATGGAGATGCTTTTTCTGCCACATCTATGATTGCAGATTCTTCGTGCAGAACTTCTACATTTGCATTTGTGATATTTCGAAGTGTCTGATCAAGGTTTCCATTATTTGCTGCTAATCGTGTTCCAATATACCCACCTGCGATTCCGAATCCAAAAGAAAATAGTATTAAGAAAATTCCAACGCATCCAAAAATAAAACTTCGTTTCATACAGTATTATTTAAAATTACGACTATAATAGTACGGAATTGTAAAACTTATTCTTACAATATTTTTAGTTTTTGCTTTTTCCCAAGATCATCAAAATTCTGATGAAGATGTTAATAAAGTCTAGGTACAGAATAAGAGCACCTTGAATTGCAATTGCACCCATTCCTACACCATTTTGTTCCCCCTCATATGCAAGCTGCTTTAACTTTTGAGTGTCGTAAGCTGCTGCAATAATGAAGATTCCAATTCCAACATAAGTAAGAATCCAATAGAAAGTTTGTCCAAAACCTGGTGAAATAAAGAACATTACTAGATTTAAAAGTGATCCGATAATCAATCCGAAGATTCCCATAAAGATAAATCCTCCCCAGCTCGATAAATCGTTTCCAGTTAATAACCCATAGAGTGAAGCTGCTCCAAACACTAGGACTGCTGCTAGAATTGCGATAACCACGCTAGTAGTTGTGTATACTGCGAAAGTTAAACCTAAAAATAATCCCATTGTCAGTGCGTAGAATACAAACATAGCTGCAGAAACAACTACATTCATTTTTGTAGCGAAGAAACTAAGCACTAAAACTATTATCACTTGTCCTATCAATAAGAAAGGGAATGCTCCTAGTGCAAAAGTTGCAAATTGGGGGCTCCTCTCCAATAAATATCCTGTAGCGAAAGCAATTACAAATGAAATAGATAAAGCTAAAGTCATCCAACCATATACCTGAACAAGGAACGTATTAAATCCGTGAGTCAGCTTTGTGACAGGTGATGCTAATGTATTTTCCATAGAATATTATTAACTGATAATATTATATCAAATTAATAGATTTCTAATGAGGTTCTTAATATAATGATTTTATGCCTAAATTTTTAAAATCACATAAGAAAATCATTGTGGCATTTTCAATAGTGTTCTTGTTACTTTTGTTTCCTGTTCAAGCCTCAGGATGTCCAGGTGGAGGATTCTGTGCATATCAGGAAAATGGGCAAACAAAATATCCAGAAAATCTGCATAGAATTCCACTGTTTCTTTTTATCTACGAAGCTGCCACTGGGCAAGACTCAGGATTCCACTATTAACTATTCAGCCTCCTCTTTTAAAGGATGAAAATCTCTGTGAGCTTTTTCTGCAAATTTATCCGAAGCATGAACGTATTTTGAAGTAGTTTGTAAAGATGAGTGACCAAGCAATTTCTGAATAGCTGCAGGATTTGCACCTTCTTCTGCAATATATGTTGCAAATCCGTGTCTTAAGCTGTGTGCAGATGTTGGAACAACAATTCCTAACTTCCTTCGATACTCAGCAATTTTCATCTGAATATAATTTTGAGAAAGTCTTACTAGATAAGGGTTGTTTGTAGCTTTTCTAGTTCCTTTCGTGGGTATAAACATTGCTGGAAACTCGTCCACTCTTCTCTTTAAGTACTCATTCAGGTAGTGGATCGATCTTTCAGTCAGATAAACAAATCTTTGCTTTTTACCTTTTCCTAAGATATAAATTTTTGTATCAACTATTTCGTTGTTTTCAATTTTGAAATGTTCACGATTTAGATTTGCCACTTCAGAAATTCTCATTCCTGTTGAAAAAATAAGTTCCAAAATCGCACGATTCCTATATTTAACAATTTGTTCTTCTTCGAAATCAAATGGACATTCAATCAAAGAAATTAGCTCGTTTAGTTCAGCAACCTGCTTTTCTTTTTTCTCAGCTTTAATCATTTTAATTGCAGAAGGTGGGATAGGGACTGGCTTATCTACATCGACAAGAAAACTCAAATATGAACGTAATGTAGAAAGCATTCTGTTTACTGAATTATCAGAAAGCTGACCTTTGTACATTGCTTTCTTTAATTCTGAAACATCTTTTTGGCTTTTTTCGATATCTTTATCTGTTAGTTCTTCTTGTGCCTGATATTTATGAAGGATAGGTAAATAATTTTGATCTCTCAAAAATCCTTTGTAGTCTGCAATTGTGAGTTTATCAATTTTATCGAACTGAGTTTCGATGTAAAAAAGATAAGCCGAAAAGATTTCTAGATCTCTAGCGTAGTTTTCTAAAGTTTCTTTAGAATAATTGTTATTTTTTAATGTAGTTAAATATTCTCGAATGTAGGGTACCGAATATTTATTAATAGAATTTGATGCCATGACTATATCTTATCATGGAATAAAGTCTCTATTGTTCAGGTGTCGGTTCTCCTAACAACCCATCTATCTTCACAATATGTCCAGAGTACAATACTGGCAGACTGAATAGCTCATCCGTATGAGGTAGTTGAACACTTCCTCCTCTGATAAACTGAATGTTGTTGTTTAGAAACTGTTTTGCAATTTCTGCTTTTTTATTTGCAAAAAATCTTCTCAATCTATTCCATCCCTTAACTTCTTCAGAATTCTGAAATCCTTCCTCTCTGTGAACCAAATCATTTAAGTGAACTGATATTTGAATTAACTCTTCTTTCAATTCTTTTAGGTATCTTTTCTGTTCAGCAATAAGTCCTCGTGAGGTATCCTCAGTATCAAGTTCTTCGAACAAATCATAAAGATCCATTAAAAATCTGCTTAAATTAGTAGCTATCGGTAATTGATCGTGTATAAAAGTTCCTTGAGAAATGATGTATTCGATTTCTGCCTTTCGATCACCAGCATTCTCTAAAATCTTTATTACGAATTTTTTTGGATCTGCTTCGATATCTTCCTGAAAGTGTTCTAAGTCTGCCATATTTGTTTTCTAACTGTTGAGTTTATAGCATACGAACAGAAATTATTTCAAACTGCATTAGCCCCAGTGTTGGATTTAGGAAGTAATAGTAAAGCAATTACGAATATTCCAGTTATGTGAATTGAATAAATAAATCTGTAATCTCCGCCAACGCCACCTGCAAAAAGTGGAATTAGGTTAAACAGAGATATAATGGTGTAACCTAATACATATTTATTTCTTCTTATCATAGCTACTATTAGAGTGATTAGAATATAAGGAGATACATTCCAGAAAACCAAGTTTGTAAGGTCTTTTTCTACAGTGTATGTAACATATCTATACAAAAGTCTACTAAGCTGTGTTTCTTTGTAGACAGGTATTTTGTAGTTTTCAACAAACTCTGTTGGTTCATTCCCAGGCTCGTCGTACATGAAGGCGGCTCTGTTGATTCCAACTACATTAAAAAAAGCACAGAATCTGTTTGAAATTGCACTTGGCAGATTTCGCAAAATAATGCTTATTGATAACTGGTCAAATTCAGATTTATATTGATCATCTTTTAATACAATTGAATTGAAATCCGGATTGTTAAAGATTATTGGGTTTACAACTCTACAATCGTATCTCTCTTTAAGATTCTCGATCGGGATTAACTTTTCAAGAACAACTCGTTCGTCTTCGGTCAGTTCGTACCCACTACTTACTACTCCACCTACAATATGAAGAAGTGGTGCTGTTGTAATGAAATTTGATTTTCCAATTTTTAAAACTGTGAATAGAATATTGTTTAAGAAAACAAATCCAACTAAAGTTAGGATCAGGAATGTCAGAGTTCGCTTTAATGTAAATATTTTGAAAGCATAGAAGGTTATTGGGATTAAGAGAATTATAAAAATCCCATTATGCCTTAAAAATGAAACTCCAACAGTTAGAAGAACAAGTAGTATTAATCTGAATTTAGATTTTGGAAAGCCTTCTATAGAACTTACAACAAAAATAATTGACAGAGCAAAAATACCTAAGGAAAAAGGTATATCTTTCCACAATGCAATATTGTAGTAGCCAATTGATGGTGATAATAAATAGAACCCTAGCAATAAAATCGCAATAATTTTGTTTAGCCCTTTTTTAACTAAGTAGCTTAGAAAGTACGCACCTAGAAATGAGGCAATAACAATTTGGGTCAATGCAATGAATGCGGGGTTGTACCAGATTTTTTGCATTACCTGAATAAGCAATGTATGGAAGTATGGATGATGATTTCCAATCAATCCCTTTGCAGCTTGCATCCACTGATCTTCAGAATCAGGGGACATTGATCCAGGATAGAATGCAATAAGCCAAACTGAAAAAACAATTAATGAAATAGTAAAGAAAAGAAGAAAGACTTTGTTATTATTTAGGAATAATTTTAATTTGCTGGCAAATTTCTTGAACATTAATCTAGGTTACATTGCTACGACTCATTAGTCAATGAAAGTGTACATTAGTTGGACAAAATTTCTTTGATCTGATAACCTAACCTAAGTAAATTTAAAATTAAAAAATGAAATTAACGAAAGATCAAAAGAACTACATTGGAAGAGATTTAGAAGCAATGGCAGCGGCAACTAATTATTATAATTGGATTATTTCTGAATTTGGTAAATATATTCAAGGTAATGTAGCGGAAGTTGGAGCAGGAGCAGGAACATTTACCCAGTACATTGTTAATAGTGGAGTTGATTCATTAATTGCTGTGGAACCTTCTGAAGAAATGTTTCCTATATTAAAGGAGCGAATGAAGGACGAAGGAAAAGTGCAGGTGCATAATGGATTTTTTTCTGAAGCAACCGAAGGTAAGGATTCTTCTTTAGATTCTGCAATCTATATAAATGTAATGGAACATGTAGAGCACGATTTAGAAGAGATGAAAGCAGTCTACAAAGCTTTAAAACCAGGAGGACATATTTGTATTTATGTTCCAGCATTACAGTGGATTTATGGATCGTTCGATGAAAAGGTTGGACATTTTAGAAGATACACTAGAAAAGACTTAAGAAAAAAACTTGAAGAAGCAGGATTTAAAGTTGAGATGCTTCACTACTCTGATTGGGTTGGAATTATTCCTTGGCTAATTACGTTTAGATGGTTGAAGAGACAAGATTTGGGGACAGGACAAGTTTCAATTTATGACAAGATTGTTATTCCATTGATAAGATTTCAAGAAAGATTTATAAAGCCTCCAATTGGAAAAAATATCTGGGCAGTTGGAAAGAAAATTTAAGATTTTCTTTTAACGTTTTTACGAATCCAGTTTGAAATTCTAGTTTTTAAACTTACCTTCTCATTTGCAATTGGAGTTTCAGCTTTTACTCTTCCTGCGTAAGCCTTTGCACTCATTTTTTCTCCGCTAGGATCTCTTTTCAATTCTTGGTAAAGTCGTGCCATTAAATGGTAGCCTCTGCCGTGTACTTTGAAGTAAGGTTTCTTGCCTTCGAATCCAATTCTGTCTATTACAATTTCATTCTTGTACTCAAGTAAAAGAAGTCTAAGTTCTAGTCGTATACGGATAAATTGTTCAGCAATCATTGGATTACTTTGTGCAAAATCTTTTAAGTGAATATTTATGTATCTTAAAGTTTCTGCAAGGAGCTCTTCGGATGGAAGTTGCTGATTAACTGCAATATCGTTGTGTTCGAAAGTTCTAGCGGCTCTAACATAAAGATGGAATCCAATGGACATCAATCCTAAGTTCTCATTTGGATTATTAATTATTTTTTTTGTCTCTTGTGCATTTGTATAGGTATCGTATGAATTTCTTTCTAGAATAATTCCGTTTTCTATAAGTGACTGTTCTCGTGGAGATAATTCATGGTTGCCGTGATTTGTAAGAATACTTTTTACATAATCCATCATAGCATCGGCTTCTGTGTATGGATTTCCAATAACTGTAGTTCCACCAGAAAAAATTACTCTTTTCGCACCGCCTGTTAGCAAAAGTAAATATGAAGCTATTGCAGTAAGTTTTGTTGGAAGACTTGGTGTTGGTTTCAGGTTTGAGTTTCTTGTCCACGAATCTCTTCGATCCCAGTTATGACCTAGTGCAATTAGTGTATCAACAGGCTTTTCATTCAGTTCGAAAAGGTGTGGGAATTCTTTTCTGTCAATTGAGTTAGTTTTAGAATCCTTCTTTTCTACTATGCTCTCCATAGAAACATAATATCACAAAGCTTAATCGACTTAACCTTCTTGTCCGATGAATTGATTCCTGTTTGAGAAGGATAGGATTCAATTTTGCTTTTTTCTGTAAAGACATTGCTAACAGAGTACTACTTCTTGAAGACGAAGTATTTGTAGAGGATGTAGCTGGAGATCATTTGGAATACCGTTGTGATAACTTTAGCCACCAGAACTGTCAATCCTAGGTTTAGGAATAAACCAAAAATCAATCCTCCAAAGAATAGAACTGTAAATACTTGCACTCCAATAAATTTAGTAAGTTCTGACCGAGCATTATCGTTATCCTTAGTATTGAAAGCAAGGTATCTTTGAAAAAAGAAGTTGTAAATTACAGCAATTGTCGCTGAAGTAAGGTTGGAAACGGAAATAAATCCAAACAAAAGTGGGTGGAAATCTAAAATATACACAAGAAGATAAAGTAACCCGAAATCAACTAAAAATGCCGAGACTCCTCCAATGAAAAATAAAATGAATTCTCTTGTTAATAATTTTGCTTTAATTTTTTCAATCATGGTATTTATTCTAACAGAATTATTATTTGACGGTTACACTTTTTGCTAAGTTTCGTGGTTTATCGGGACTATTTCCTAGCTGCAATGCCATGAAGTAAGAGATTAACTGAAAAGGAATTATGTTTGCAATTGAATCTGCTTCGTGACCTTCAATAGTTTCGATAAAAAAATCAAATAGCTCGTTGTTTTCTTTTGCTACTCCGATAGTAAATCCACCTCGAGCTTTCACTTCAGCTAACGCACTTAGCATGTCTGCTTTGTTCTCATCGTTAGAAATAATTCCGAAAACTGGAGTTCCCTGATCAATTAGTGCGATTACTCCGTGCTTTAGTTCTCCTGCTGCAAATCCTTCGAAATGTTTATAAGTAATTTCTTTAATTTTTAGGGCTCCTTCCAATGATGCCACGAAGTTTTGTCCTTTTCCTAAGACAAAAAAGTGTTCTTGATCTTTCAATTTTTTTGCAAGATTTTTGATATTTGAGAAATCGTTTCCTTCAAAAAAACTTTCTAAATTTTGACTTAAATCTTTAACAACTTTCTTTGCCTCTTCGTATTTTCCAATTAAACTAAGTGCTAATAAAAGACCCCAAGCTGTCTGTGCGGTGAATGCTTTTGTTGAAGCAACACATATTTCTGCTCCAGATCTAGAGAAATATTTGTAATCGGAGATTCTTGTAATTGTTGACCCTAACATATTCACGATGCTCGCAATCTTTGTTCCTTTTTCTTTTGCAAATTCGATTGCTTCGATTGTATCTGCCGTTTCTCCACTTTGGCTAACTGCGATTAAAGTATCTTCTGGAGTAAACAAGTTCTTGTAACTTTCCATCTCGTATGCTTTTAGCTCTGTTGCATTTACATTTGCATGTTTTCTTAAGAAAAATGCAATTTGCATTGCTGCAAACCCAGCAGTTCCTGCACCAACTGTGTAAACTTTGCCTTGTCCGCCTTTGGAGGACTTTTCTTTAATTCTTCCAAGAAGAGGATTCAGTTCATCTAATGTGTACTGAACTGCCTCGTTGATTGTGTACCTCTGCTCTACAATCTCTTTGATCATAAAATGATCAAAGCCTTCTTTTTCAACTTTTGTATCAGCTTGATCAAGCTCGATAATTTCTGTTTTCAGTTCTGCATTTTCTTTAACGTCGAAAAGTTTAGTTTCTCCATTTTTGTATTCGACCATTTGATAATTCTCAACAAGAATTACTTTATTTGTTCTATCTGCAAAAGAAAGTGTATCCGAAGCGATAATTATTTCCTCGTTTCCAATTCCAATTACAAGTGGCGAACCATTTCGAACTGCGATAATGTGACTATTCTTTTTTTCTAAAACTATGATTGTATTTCTTCCGGTAAGTTTCAAAAACGCTTGTCTTACAGCTTCGTGTAAATCTTGAGCTGTTTTTAGTTCCTCTTCTACTAATCGAACAATTACTTCGGTATCTGTTTGCGAAATAAATTCGTAACCTTTAGATATTAATTCTGATTTCAGTTCCTGATAATTTTCAACAATTCCATTTTGAGCAAGTACAAAACTTTTATCTGTTGAATAATGTGGATGAGCATTTGTGTCTGTTACTCCACCGTGAGTGGCCCAACGTGTATGTCCAATCCCAATTGTGGAAGTGGTATCGAAAAGTTTTTCTGAAGATACTTCTCCAATCTTTCCCGTATGTTTTACTAAGTTGATTTGTTCTGAGTCTAAATCTGCAATCGCTACTCCCCAAGAATCGTAACCTCTGTATTCTAGTCTTTTTAATCCATTGATAATTCTCTCTGCTGCGTTATCTCTTCCAGCATATCCAAAAATTCCGCACATGTTTTTGTTTTAAAAATTAAGCGACAAGTTACATGATAACAATGAAGATTGAAAAATCAAAAAATACTATGTTTGTTATAATCGAATAGTTAGTTGCAAACCTTATGGAAATAGCTTTTACAAAAATGTCTGCTCTTTGGATCCGCGAAGGCAAAGTTTTAGTAGTCAGAGGAACAGGGGATAACTTTTTTAAAGCTCTTGGCGGAAAGATCGACGAAGGTGAATCTGATGAGCAATGTTTGAAAAGAGAGATTAAGGAAGAATGTATGTGCGATTTAATTTCGGCAGAATTTCTAATTGAGTTTAAAGCCCAACCAACTCACAACGAACCAAAAAGATACTTTGATGTAAGATTCTACATTGTTGACGTTGCAGGTGAACCACAAATAAATCCAGAAGATAAAACAGAAGAATTTCTTTGGGTTGGTAAAGAAGAATACGAAAGTGAAAGTCACGAGTTAACTGGGACTTTACAGGACGAAATTCTTCCAGTTTTAATCGAGAAAGGTCTGATATACTAATCCATGTAAGCTGTTCAAAGATTTGTCAGTATGTTATCATTAATTGATGACAGAGCGACCTGAATATATTCAAAACCCAATAATCCCAAGAAAGCCTGAAATTATGCTTCGAGAATATTCTGACGGGCGGAAAACTGTTATTAGAAGGGAAAGAAATGACAGGATTGCAAAGGTAAGCACAGAAGGATCACTTCAAAATTTTAAATCAGTTTGCAAAGAATTTTCTATTTTTACAGGAATAAAGCTTCCGAAGTGGGAGATTAGATACGATGAATCTGCAGAATCGGAGGTTGTGGAAGTGGAATATATTGAAGGAACGGCCTTAGAGAGACTTTCAAGATTTGAAACAATTCCATTTGATACGAATATTGTAGAAGAAATCTTTATCGGGTACGCCTATTATCTGAATTGGTGTTACAAATTTAATAAGCCTTACTTAGCGGATTTTAAACTAGCCCAGCTTGTTTTGAGTGGTGATACTTTAGATTCTGTGTACTATATAGATATGGATTTCTATACAGCGAATCCCTATGTAGATAGCGGAAATGCTCTTGCAAGCAAACCATTTATTAGCAGATTGTGGGGTGTAATAACGGAGTTTAAAGACATCGAACATTTAATAAAATTGAAAAATATTCCTTTCGGAGCAAATTTTAGAGAGTTAATGCAAAATTTTGGAATCGACATTGACGATGAAGCAAGTTTGAAGAGTTTCAGATCAAGAGAATTGAATGAAAGTCGACAAGCTTTTTATGGGGTTGAAGCTTTTGCAAACACATTTTTTGCTCAGAAAGAGAGTGATGAGGAGATCTAATTGAATATTGATGAGGAATTAGTTCCACACTTACTAACTGGACCTAAGGCATTGATTAATTGGAGAATCTACTTCTTGCCGTAAGAATGAAAAAAGCGTTCATACTTTAATTACAATATTCCCAACTTTATGACCAGAATCTATTTTGTGATGTGCCTCGACAATTTGATCTAGTGTAAAAGTTGAATCAATTATTGCTTTCAATTTGCCATCTTTCATCAAGTCAGCAAGAAACTCTAAGTCTTCTTTTTTCTCTGGAGAAGTACCTTGAAGAATATTTTTTGAGAATGCAGCTTTTAACATTCCTTTTAAATCTCCAACAACAAGTAAAAATTTACCTTGAGGATTTAACTTTGATGTGGCTTCGTCAGTTTTCATATTTCCAACAGCATCCATTACGAAGTCGTAATTATCCTCTGTATCTAGATAGTTTTCTTTTGTGTAGTCGATAACTTTATCGGCTCCAAGAGATTTTACGAGATCGATATTTTTCGTACTACAGATTGCTGTTACTTTCGCTCCAAAGTATTTAGCCAATTGAACTGCGTTTGTACCAACAGCTCCAGAAGCTCCGTTGATCAATATTGTTTGTCCAGATTTAATCTTTGCTACATCTCTTAAAAAATATAAAGCTGTAGTTCCTCCAAAGCTCAAGGCACTCGCATCTTCGTGGCTAATTTCTGAAGGTTTATGTGCAACTGAACTTCCTTCTGAAATTGTTAAGTATTCAGCATAAGCAGAAAATTTTGTTCCAGTCATTCCAAAAACTTCATCACCTTGTTTGTATTTAGTAACTTCTGATCCAACTGACTCGACAACTCCAGAGAAACTACTTCCCAAAACCTGTTTTCTTGGTGCTGTTATTCCAAACACAAGTTTTGCCATAAAACCTAGACCTGCTGGAAAATTAGCTGCTCTAACTCTACTGTCTGCAATAGTAGCGGCAACGGTATGAATTTTAACTAAAACTTCTTTTTCATTTGGAACGGGTTTCGTTATATCTTTAATTTCCAAAACTTCAGGAGGACCGTATTTTGTATAAACAGCTGCTTTCATAATTAAATTTAAGAATTATTTCTATAAAGTTTTTTTGTAAACTCTCCAAAAATAAAAACTAATGAGGATAGTAAGAAAATGAACATTATTCTTTCAACAGACACTGTTTCAAAACTCAGGAAATCCCTTAAGAAAGGAATCGTTACAGCCAAGAAAGTTAGTAATCCAGAAATTGCAACTCCAACTACAACAAATTTATTGCTGAAAACTCCAATTGTAAATAGTGATTGGGTAAATGATCTGAAGTTCAAAGCACTAAATAGTTGAGTAAATGACATTACTAAAAACGCTTCTGTCCTTGCGTATTCAGTGGAAATGGCTAGTCCTTGGCTAAAAAGTGTAAATGTAAGAATGGCCATAGTCACCGAGAAGGAAATCACAAGTCTAACTATCTGCCAATTTAGAATATTTTCATTTTTATGCCTAGGTTTTTGTTGTAATTCCTTTCCATGACTCTTTTCAGCAGCTAAAGCAAAATCGTTAACACCATCTGTAACTAAATTTAACCACAGTATCTGACCGGCTAGTAAAGGTAGTGGAAGTCCAAGAATAAGAGTTACTAAGATTGTCACTTGCTCAGCAACATTCGTAGTAATCAGGAATGCACTTGCTCTTCTAATATTTTGAAAAACTAAACGCCCTTCAGATACTGCATTGATTATTGTTGAGAAATTATCGTCTGCAAGAACAATATCGCTAGATTCCCTGGCTGTTTCGGTTCCATTCAGTCCCATAGAAATTCCAACATCAGCTTGTTTAAGTGCAGGTGCATCGTTTACACCATCTCCAGTCATCGCCACAATATTTCCTTGATTTTGAAGAACCTGAAGTATTCTTAACTTTGTAGAAGGGGATAATCTGGCAAAAACGTTAATATTTCTTACTACGTTGGCAAATTCATCCTCTCCGAATTGAGCCAGATCTTTTTCCGACATTGCACTATCGCTCTGGTTTATGATTCCACAATCAATAGCGATGGCTTTTGCAGTTTCTATATGATCTCCAGTCATCATTACGACGCGAATACCTGCAGCATGTGAATCTTTTACAGCTTGAGTTACACCTTGTCGAATTGGATCTCTCATAGCTACGAATCCAACTATTTCTATTCCAGCTAACTTATCTAAATCGCTTTGAGCTGAAGCCTTTGCAAGTGCAATAACTCTGAGAGCTTTGGTGCCTAAGCCAGAGATCTTTTCGTTCATCAATTTCACTTGTTCAGGGGAAGAATTGGAGAGCTCGATTAACTTTTCAGGCGCTCCTGCAATTAAGAATATTTCTTCCGAATTGATTTTGATTTTTGTTCCACGAAATTTACGGTCGGATGAGAAAGGGAAATCCTCTAAAATCTGTGTTTCAGCTTTAAACACCTTGTCAAAAGCGAAAGTTTTCATTGCTATTTCTGTTGGGTCACCAATCGCAGTTCCATTGGTTTCGGAAGCAATTTTAGCGCTGTTTCCATAAAATGCAGTAATTAAGCTCCATTTTAAATACTGATTACTTTCGTCTGAGAAATCTGAATCTAAATTCAATTCTGTCAGATTACTGTCGTTTAAGATCAAAGTTTCCACCTTCAAATTATTTTCTGTTAAAGTACCTGTTTTATCTGTACAAATAACGTTTACGGAAGCTAATGTTTCTGTAGAGGATAACCTTCTTACAATCGCCTTTCTCCTAGACATTCTGAATGACCCAATGGCTAAAACAATAGTCAAAATAGCAGGTAAACCTTCGGGAATGGAAGAAACTAGCGATGCTAAAGAAAATAAGAAAATCTCTGTAAATTCATATCTGTGGACGAAATACCCAATTACAAGAATTAGAACTGCGCCAAACAATGCAATTCCTCCCATCTGTTGAGTTAATCTACCAGTAATTTTATTGAACTGGGACTCACCTTCCTTGATTTGTTCTAAATCTGTCGCAATTTGCCCAACTTCGGTATCAGAACCTGTTGCGGTAACTATGTATTCAGCTCTTCCAGAAGAGCAAATAGTTCCACTAAAAACCATGTTCTTTTGATCTGCTGTTCCAAGATTAGATTCTAATGTCCCGCTAATTTTATCTACAGGCAGAGATTCTCCTGTAAGAGCGGACTCATTGGTCTTTAAAAGAGTAGCTTTAATGATTCTTCCGTCAGCTGGAATTATGTCTCCCTCCTCTAAAATAACTACATCCCCTCTAACGATGGATTCAGAATCAACTTCTACAAGTTTCCCCTCAACCATTATCTTACTTTTCTTTACAAGAAGCTTCTTGAGAGACTCCATCGCCCGCTCTGCTCTAAATTCCTGAGCAAATCCAACAATTGTATTGATAACGATCACAAGCAAAATAACTATCCCATCAGCTACGTGGTCTGTGATAAATGATAGGAAAGCTGCTGCAACTAGCACTAAAACTAATAGGTTGAAAAGTTGATCTTTTAGAATTTCCCATATCCTACTCTGTTTATTGGATTGAACGACATTCTTGCCATCGACTGAGAGTCTACGCTCTCTCTCTGAAGATGTAAGTCCTTCAGCTTGAGAATTGAACTCTTGAAGAACTTTTTCTATTTCTTTCGTATAGTACATAATAATTTAAAATTCAAAAAATCAAATCTCAAAAATCAAAATTAGATGAACTTTTTTTATACACTTTACAGTATGATTTCTTATTGTTCAAATATCCAGTTATGACAAACGTTCTTTAGGTGATATTATAGTAATAAAAGGATTTACTTAGAGTAATATAGTCATGAAGAATCTCATTTATCTTGTACCAGTAACGTTAGCATTGATTGCAGGTTTCCTTATTGTGTCAAAAAACTCGGAATCAGCATATGCTTATGCTAAGACTCAGGGTAACTTCCAAGTTGTCGAGGTATTTGCTAAAAATGGCTATTCCCCAGCAATCACAGAAGCAAAGGCTGGAGTTCCAACTATTTTGAAAATCAAGACCAATAATACTTTAGATTGCTCCGCAGCTCTATTCATTCCTTCAATTAAATACCAAAAGTATTTGCCAGTAACTGGCGAAACCGAAGTTCAATTACTGCCGCAAGAAAAGGGAGCCACTGTAAGTGCTTCTTGTAGTATGGGAATGTTTGGATTCGAGATAAGGTTTGTTTAGCTTTTTTTGATCATTCAAAACCCTTCCTCTCTTGCTAAATCCCTTGTTTTTCAATATAATAAGACACGTTTCAAAGACTATTAATTTCAATATTTAAAGATTTTATAAATAATTTATGGCAGGCGTAATTGACTACACCAAGGTGAAAGACACCAAGTTCTATAGAAATATAGGTATCATCGCTCACGTAGATGCTGGTAAAACTACAACTACAGAGAGAATTCTTTTCTTCACAGGAAGAAAACACAAATTAGGAGAGGTTCACGAAGGAGCAGCAGAAATGGACTTCATGGATCAGGAAAGAGAAAGAGGAATTACTATTCAATCTGCAGCTACAACAGCTTTCTGGGAATATAATAATCAACCATATAGAATCAACATTATCGATACACCAGGTCACGTTGACTTTACAGCGGAAGTAGAAAGATCTCTTAGAGTTCTTGACGGAGCTATCGTTGTATTCGACGGAAAGATGGGAGTTGAACCTCAGTCTGGAAAAGTTTGGTTCCAAGCAGAAAAGTACAAGGTTCCAAGAATGTGTTACATCAATAAATTGGATAATATTGGAGCAGACTTCTATAAATCATACGCTTCAATTGTTGACCACCTATCTGACAAAGCAGTTCCAATTTCAATTCCTGTTGGTGTAGAAAATGAATTCAAGGGAATTGTTGACTTGGTAAGAATGGAAGAAAGAATTCACTTAGACGACGAAGGAAAGAATATCGATGTTCATCCAGTTACAGATGCTTACAAAGAGAAAGCGACAGAATGGAGAAACAAGCTTATCGAAGTTGTTGCAGATGCAGACGACAATATTGCAAATAAATACCTAGAAGGACAAGAAATTACAAATGAAGAACTTGAAGCTGGAGTAAGAACTGCAGTTCTAGAATCTAAATTGTTCCCAGTTATGGCAGGATCATCTCTTAAGAATAAGGGAGTTCAGGCTATGTTGGATAACGTTTGTAGATACTTGCCTTCACCTCATGATAAGTACAATACTTACGAAGATCCACAAACTTCTGAAGAACATTCAGTTAAAGGAAAAGTTCCAGGTATGAACCCAGAAACTGGAGAATTCATGGAAAGAGGTTTGAGCGATGCTGAACCATTCACAGGATTGGTATTCAAACTTGCTGTAGACCCACATGTAGGAAACTTGGCATTCTTTAGAGTTTACTCAGGAAAATTACAGGCTGGAAGTTATGTTTACAACAGTACAAAAGACATCAAGGAAAGAGTTGGTAGAATCATTTTGATGCACGCTAACCACAGAGAGGAAGTTAAAGAAGTGAAAGCTGGAGATATTGCAGCGATCGTAGGATTTAAAGATACAAGAACTGGAGAAACAATCTCTGATGAAAAATCTCCAATGGTTTTAGAAGGAATTGACTTCCCAGAGCCAGTTGTAAGATTCGCTATTGAACCTAAGACAAAATCTGACCAAGAAAAACTATCTGAAGCTTTAGCAAAACTATCTTCAGAAGACCCAACATTCAAATTTGAAACTGATAAGGAAACTGGTCAAGTTATCATAGCTGGAGTTGGAGAACTTCACTTGGACATCAAGATTGACATTCTAAAGAGAGAGTACGGAATCGAAGTAACTGTTGGAGCACCTCAAGTAGCTTACAGAGAAACAATCACAGCAGAAGGAAGACATAGAGAATTATTAAAGAAGCAATCTGGAGGAGCTGGACAATATGCAGATATTGACATTACTCTAAGACCAAGAGAAAGAGGACAAGGATACAAATTTGTTGACTCAATTAGAGGAGGAGCTATTCCAAGAGAATATATTCCTGCTATCGACAAAGGATTCCAAGATTCTATTACTGCTGGACCTTTAGGAGGATTCCCAGTTGTTGATATCGAGGCTGAGATTACTGACGGTACTTACCACGACGTTGACTCAAACACAGATACATTTAAATCTTGTGCTTACTACGGAATTAAGAACGCTATGAAAGTTTGTAGCCCAGTATTATTAGAACCTATCATGAAGGTTATAATTAATGCTCCTGAAGAACACGTTGGAGCTGTTACAGGATACTTATCTTCTAGAAGAGGAATTATCAAAAATCTTCTACAAAGAGGAAAAACAAAGGAAATCATTGCAGAGGCACCATTAGGAGAATTGTTTGGATATATTTCTGACTTAAGAAACCTAACATCCGGAACAGCTGCAGGAAACATGGAACCAAGTCACTACGCTGAAGTTCCAAGAAATATTATGGAAAAAGTATTAGGAACAGCTGCTAAATAATAGAATTAGAATTTGCATTGAAGATCCCGCTGTCATGGTTAGCATGTCGAACCATAATGCGGGATCTTTTCTATATTCAGCATTCTTGTCTTTAGGGTTATAATACTTCTATGAGTATTTTCCTACAAAACAGAGCGGTACAATCCAATTTGGTAGAACCTAGCATAAGAGATGTAACTACAGCGGAAGAATTGAAACAAGTTGCTGAATTTATTCGTGGTAGAAATTATTTTAACTTAAGAAACGGAGATTCCAAACTTTGTAGAAAAATAAATGGAGAAATAGCTTTGTGGATTAACGAGCATACAGATGCCAGGGCTAGTCTTTGGATTGCAGCACCATACTCAAATATTCGTAATTCGGAGTTGAATATGGAGCATGTTGTTGGTGTCGTAGAGCTTCCAACTGGTGAACGATTTGCGTTTGATGGAACTGCAGGTCAACTAAATTTCACCCAAGGAAATGTTATAGTTGCCGATCTTTACCCTAATCAAGCGACATCTGAAGAACTAGAGAGGGTTTTTAGAGGTGGAAAGTGGAATCCTTTTTTCTAGTATGACAGATTTAGAAACAGCAATCTCCAAATTAAACGAACAACAAAAGCTTGCAGTAAACACATTACAAGGTCCAGTGTTAGTTATTGCAGGTCCAGGAACAGGAAAAACTCAGATGCTTGCATTAAGAATTGCAAATATTCTACAAACAACAGATGCTTCGCCTCAAAATATTTTATGTTTAACTTATTCAGAAGCTGGAGTTGCAGCAATGCGACAAAGACTAACAACATTCATTGGAGCAGACGCTTACAATGTACGACTTCATACTTATCATAGTTTTTGTAACGAAGTAATTGGAACTTTCCCAGAAAAGTTTATCAAAGTTAAAGAACTTAGTAGACTTGATGATTTAACTAGAGTGAAAATCATAAAACAAATACTAGATGAGCTTCCAGAAAAAGAAGGTGGCTACAAAATAAGACCGTTTTACGAAAAATACAAATATCAAGGTGCTCTACTCGACTCTTTCAAAACCTTAAAAATGGAAGGCGTTTTTGCTGATGACTTTATAAAATTAACTCAAGAAATTTATGAGATTGTAAAAAACAATCCAAGACTCAACAAAAAGACTGGCAAGCCAACAGCTGATTGGAATAAGGAATTTGAAGCTGCTCAGAAAAATACAGAAGTTGCACTAATCTACAAACTTTATGTAGAAACTTTGGAACAAGAAGGACTTTACGATTACGAAGACATGATCCTTTTTGTTATTAAGGCTTTTGAGGAAGACGATACTCTGCTAGCAAACTATCAAGAAAAGTTTCAATATATTTTAGTAGATGAATATCAGGATACAAATGGATCTCAGAATAAAATCATTCAACTTTTAGGTTCGTTTGATAAATCGCCAAACATTTTTGCAGTGGGAGATGATGATCAAGCTATCTACCGTTTTCAAGGAGCAAATGTTCAGAATCTTTTGGACTTTACTACAATGTTCGAAGGTGTAAAGCCAATCGCTATCACAAAGAACTATCGTTCAACTCAATTAGTTTTAGACGCGTCTTCGTCTTTAATTGATCATAATAATAATCGACTTTCAAAACTGATTCCGGAAATTGATAAGAAACTTGTAGCAGCTAGTACGGAAGAAAACCTTCCAATCGAAGTGTATGAATTTGCAAATAACGACTTTGAGAATCTTTGGATAGTTAACAAAATCAAGGATATTCTCAGACGTGGAGCAAAACCATCTGATATTTCTATCATCTTTAGAAACAATAAAGATTCAGAAGAAGTAGTTGAATTGCTTGAAGAAGCTAAGATTCCTTTTGATTTACAAAGAGGCGGAAATGCACTAGATGAGAAAATTGTAAGGCAATTCATAACTCTAATCAAACTTTTAAATGTAGATTCAACAGCTGATTACGATAATGCACTATTCAATGCTCTGAATTTTAATTTCCTAGAGGTAGACGAATTTGATTTATTCATGTTCAACAAACTAAGAAAAGAACTAAGAAAGTCTTTCATGGAACTTGTTAAAGTGATGTCTGATGAGGATAAAGCTAAATTCAATTCGTTTGAAAAGATTGAAGTATTCTTGAACCAAGTTTATGCTTACAGCAAACAGATTAGAAACGATACTCTATACAATATTTTACATCAATTTTCGCACGATATCGGATTTGCTAAGTATCTTTTAAAAGAAGACGAATTCTCTTTGGAGGATGTGAACTCTTTCTCTGCACTACTTAAATATGTTCGTTCTTTGAATCGAGTTGTCCCAGAAATGACAGTGGAAGAGCTTATTCAAGACCTAGAACTGATGAAGGAAAATCATATTTCAATCGCTGAACCACAGTTGGACACAAAAAAAGAAGCTGTAGTTTTAAGAACAGCACACTCTTCCAAGGGGTTGGAATTTGAACACGTATTTATAATAAATTGCGTAGATAAGAAATGGGGAAACCAAATTGATCGAAAGCTTATTAAATTGCCAAAAGAAATCTTCTTCCGATCAGACAAAGTAACCGAAACAAATTTAGTCGAGACAGATTCATCATCAGAGGACGAAAGACGGTTATTTTATGTTGCGCTTACGAGAGCAAAACAAAGAGTTTACATTTCATATTCTAAAGTTTACCAAACAGATAACGATGCTAAAGAAAAGAATCCATCTCAATTTATTTTTGAGATTGATAATAAATATCTGAGCAAAGTTGGAACGGAAGGTCTTATCGAAATTACGAAAGAAACACTTTTAAAACAAAAGAATAACGAGAAAATCACTTTGGAATCTGACAAATCAAAAGCATTTATTAGCAAAGAAATCGAGAAGTTCAAATTATCAGCTTCAGCTTTGAATGAATACATCGAATGCCCAAAGAAATTTTTATACAGAAGAATACTTCAGATTCCAGAACCATTTGAGAAAAGTTTGGTTTTGGGAACTGCAGTTCACAGTGCGTTGGAAAGTTTCTTCAGAATTCTTAAATCCGGAGAAAAACGACAGTTGGATTTTTTGATTTATGAACTTGAACGAAGTCTGAAAGCGCAATTAGTTTATAAAGAAGTTTATAAAGAGATTTTAGAAGAAGGAAAACTGATTCTGGAAGAATATTATAAAAACTATGAATTAGAATTTGTTTCTCCACTGGAAGTCGAGTACAACTTTGGAATCAAAAATGTTGTGATGACAGAAGGTAATCTTTCAATTCCACTAACAGGAAAGATTGATAAGATTGAAGAAATCGCTCAAAACTCCGATGGAAGCTACTTTGTACGAGTTATCGATTACAAAACATCATCCCCTAAAACTGAAAATGAAATCCGAGGGAACACAAAAAATTCAGAAGGAGGAATCTTCAATCAGCTTGTTTTCTATAAATTAATGGGTGACTTGGATCAATCGTTTGGATCTCAAACAGGAAGAAAATACATTATTCAGGAAGCTTGCGTCGATTTCTTGAAGAAGAAGGATGGGAAATACGTAAAAGTTTCCTTACCAATTCTTTCAGAAGATGTATCAACCTTGAAAGAAAAAATTACTGATGTTTACTCAAGAATCTTGAATTTAGAGTTTAATGGAAGTGAAGATTATCCTCTGTGCAAAGAATGCGACTACTGTTCTCTGGGTTGATCCTCTTTTAAGAGCTCTCTCGCATAATTTTTTAAGTTTTGAATATCCTCAACAATTTCAAGATCGTTGTTTGCAATATCTCTAATTTGATCCAAAAATATCCATTCTGCCTGTCCTTCTACTGCTGTCACGCTAACGTAAATTGAAGGCAGTTGATGATCAGGATCATCCTGAATTTTTAACTTTGCTTTGAGAACTTTATCTTCGGAAACAAATTGAAATCCGTAGCCATATCTATGCACTCCAATTTTAGGAGTCTGGCAAAGTGGATATATTGAATTCCAAACTACAGAAAATTGTAAATTCTCTTTTCCTGTTGCTCCCTTCATCATGAATCCTTGGATATTGTTTAAGATGAAGTTCAGGGTATCTACAATTTCATAGTAATGAGGAGTTTCAGTAAGGAACCCCATCCCAAGTGATAGTTCGTCGACGTATGTGATGCGTTTGCCAGATATTAGCAAAGTATTATCTACGTCTACATTAATGTTTTCTATATTACTAAAATTGTTAATTAGCCCTAAAGCAGTTCTATCCAATCTTCCATTTGCACAATCAAGCCCATCTTCTCGTATAAGATTACCTATAATCGTTGCCCCTGAAATTAATCCCGTTGCGGCTAAAAATACATTTCTAATCAAATTCTTTTGCATGTACGAAGTATAGCATGCACGGAGTGTTATGAAATCTTTAATGTACAGGACTATTTAGGCCTTACAATTCTAGAGAGTTTTGTTTCTGTATTTGACAAAGTTCTTCTGAAACCTAAAATTAAATTTAGTCCAAGAATCGCTAAGTCCTGTGTCCTAGTTGCATCGTTGATAGGCTTTAGTAGCGAAACATTATCTGGATTCTTTAGGAAATCGAAGATACTTTTTGTAAAGCTTTTCAGGACTTCTATTAGTTTTGCATCTAATCCACTTACTAGTCTCGTCCTGACTTCACTATCTTCGGTTAGAGCTAAAGACAGTAGGGTCTGAATAGCGGTTTCCTTGTATTCCGCTGGGAGAGGAAAACGATTATTACATGCTTCCATCAAATATGTTAGGAAAGTTTTTGATTTATATAGTTCTTCTGTGAATGGATTCCCTGGCGAAAAATCAACAAAAGTATCAAATGTTTGACTATTCATAGCTCCTATTCCTTTTTCATTTGCTTTCATTCTTAAATAAACAAGTAACTTAGAAATATCAAAAATTAATTTAATATCTTTCTGTTCATCATTATTAGGATTGTCGATTGTGGTCTGATCGAACAGTTCAGTTCCAGTAGTGCTAATTACGTTTTCTATGGTTATTGATTCAATTTCTTTTACATTATCTAAAACTCGTTGATCTACAGGTTGTATGCTTTCGGATTGAGTACTTTCACCCAAGAAAGAGATCCAGATAGACATTGGCTGCTGAATGATATTGGCAAAGAGATCTATATCGATCCCTTGGTCAACTAGTGGTTTCAAGTACCTTGCAATTTTATTTGAGAAACTAAACAAATTATTTGAAAATACTCTCCGATCTTCTCTAGTTGAACCTTCGGTAATACCAGTCTTTGTTTCATCTGTTAAATCGGGGTCTGCAAACAGCATTCTCGATATAAATGAGTGTTTAGGAATGGTTCCGAATTCTTTCAAAAACATTTTTAAAACCACTGGATGAATCATCTCTCGTATACTTTTTGAAGCCTGAAGTTGCCGTACCATGCTCCCGGATGCTTCTGAGTAGAAATCAAAGTCAGTCGAAGCTAGCGCTCCATTTCCGACCTTAGAATTTTTCAAATTGTACAGGGAAACAGCTGTGGAGTATAAAGCTGTGACCTCATCTCTATCCTCGCCAGAAGCTTCTACACCCTTTAGTAGTAAGTCGTAGTTGTCTATTAATGCTCTGTTTAATTCGTTCATGTTCATAAATATAGTTTATCAGATAAGGAAGTTTTATCAATAACTTTAATCAAATTAGCTGGTCCTTGTCGCCAAGTTACAACGTCAATAAATGTGCTATAATTCTGACAATTACACTAAATTATATGGCTGAAAATTCAAACCCTGAAAGCTCATTGGTGTCTTTCGATCCGTTATCCTTAATCCCAGAATCAAAAGAGCTAGCAATAGACCCAGTAGATACTCCAACAAGAAATCTTAGAACTCTCAGCGAAATGTTATCTCAAGGTATTAGAAGTAAGACGAAAATCCTAGGAGGCTTATTGGTAGTAGTTAGGGATCTTAGAAGTAAAGGGTCGGACATGTCGGCTATAGTAAAAATGCTTAGGGCTTATAACATTAGACTCTCAGTATTATTTGAAAGATTCACAGACGAAGATTACGTTACCTTCCTAGGTGGACAGAGCATTAGTCGGATATTCTAGAACTGGTGTCTTCGAAAGAAATGTTATTTTTACAGATCATGAAAGTTTTGAGCAATCTCTTAGGGATCACATCGCAAAATTGAATCAGCAGAAAAGATCTGTGTCAGAAAAATTTGAACGTTCTAGGGTGGTTTCAAGAATCAATTTTGCTCAAGGAATTTTAAACTATTTGCTTAGTGGTCAACTCAACGAAAAAAACATGATTGGATTAAGTCTTCATGCAATTGGCGAAGCAATTCACCGAAGGTATTATGGATTGAGGATGAGACAGATAGTGGATAGTACTCAAGTATTTGTTAATCAATTGGGTGAGGATGCTCAGGGTTTTCAAAAAACAAAATTGGGCATCAGTATTGGTCAGCAGTTAGCAATTATAGACGATAGAATAAAAACTCTAGAAAGTAGTAATAGTAATTCAATACCAAATTTCATCAGATCTATGAAGAATGCAGGCTTAGCTCATCAAGTTTCAGAGAGTTAAGCTTTATCTTTCAATTCGACATCGAAATCATTTTTGAGAATATCTCTGATCTCGTCTGCTCTGCTCCAATTCTTATCTGCTCTTGCCTGATTTCTTTCTTCTATTAAACTCTGAACTTCTAGGGAATACTCTTCAGGTTGTGAAATTGATTCTTCAAGTTTTAATCCTAAAACTCTATCAAAATCTAAGATAGTTGAGACTTTTGTTTCTGCATCTAAGCTTTGGTCTTTTGCCACTTCCCACAAAACGGCTAAAGCTTGAGGCATATTCAAGTCATCGTTTAATGCTTCTGTGAATTTAATTTTATAATCAGTATTGATTCTAAACAATTCATTAGAATTTAACTCTTTCACCCAACCTCGTAAACTGGAAACGATTTTCTTATATGCATTCTGAGCAGCCTCTAAAGCTTCCCATGTAAAGTTCAATTGTTTTCTGTAATGACCACCAAGATAAAAGTATCTTAAAGCCATCAAATTATAACCTTCATTTTCTATATCTGTGACTGTGTAGGCATTACCTAAACTTTTCCCCATTCGCCCGCCATTAACAGTAAGAAATGCTCCGTGCATCCAGTAGTTTGTAAATGGTTTCGCTCCTGTTGCTGCTTCGCTCTGTGCAATTTCATTAGGATGATGCGTTGATCTCAAATCTTCGCCTCCCACATGAATGTCTAACTGATCCCCCAGGTACTTCATACTCATTGCGGAACATTCAATATGCCATCCTGGGAATCCTTTGCCCCATGGACTTTCCCACTCCATGTCCCGTTGTTCATCAATTGGTGAGAATTTCCACAAAGCGAAATCTCTAGGATCTTTTTTCTCTTCGTTAATTTCAACTCTAGCTCCCTCTTTGATTTGATCCAAGTTAGAAAGTTCGCCGTATTTGTTTCCTGCTACTTCGTAAGCTTGAGTATCAAAATAAATTCCATCTGCAATTTTGTAAGCAAAGCCTTTTTCTTCTATTTCTTTTACAAGATTAATTTGTTCATCTATATGTTCAGTTGCTTTAGAAAAAACTTTTGGTTTAATAAGATTCATTTTGTTAAATCCAGTTAGGAAATCTTCTGTGTAGAATTCAGCAATATCCCATGCAGTCTTCCTTTCTTTCTTTGCTGCTTTTTCTAATCTATCTTCGCCAGTATCGGCATCCCCTAAGTTATCACCAGTCAAATGCCCGACATCGGTAATATTCATTACGTAGTTGATATCGTATCCGAGGTACACAAGCGTTCTGTTTATTAGATCACCGAGTGTATAAGTTCGCCAGTTGCCTATTGTTACAAAGCTGTAAACTGTAGGTCCACAAGTATACATTCGTACCTTACCTTCTTCTATTGGTTTAAAATCTCTAATATCTCGAGTTAGTGAATCGTATAATTTCATAATAATAATTTTAATATCTAATACCCAATTACAAATTTCTAAATTCTTTGATGTTAGAATTTGGATATTGGATCTTCATACACTGTAGTATAGTATTCAAAAGGTAATAAGAAAAGTGGAAGCCAAAGAGGATATCCATGACTCAGCTTCTGAGATTTATGACTTCTAGCTGCTTTGTACTTATTCCAAACAGAACTCCAAATATTGATCCTGTATTCAGGAGTTTCGCAATATGTTGTTTTTGTTAGTTCTAAATCTTTAATGTGTGAAGGAAAATTCAGTAGCTTTTCATATCTGACTGGCATAGTTGAGTAAAAAACTTTCAAATCTGAATTTTCTTTTTGAATCTCGTTGATAGCTTTAGATAAAGCAACATGATCTTTGTGTCCATAGATTCCTGTTCTTTCGTAAGTAATAACTGTCTGAATATTGTTTTTAGAAATATATTCTTCAATTTGTTTTTTCATTAAGTCATTGTTTTCCAAAACTCCACCATCGGGATAACTCCAAAGTTCGTATTGAGAAACTCCTAAAATACCAACTGCTTCAGAGTATTCAGAAGATCTTTGTTGAGCAAGTAAGTTATCTTCAATATTCAGTAGCTCCTTACCTTTTTCTCCTTTAGTTAGTGTAATAGCGTGAACATTAAAATCTGGACTTCTGGAAAGTTTATTCATTAGACCACCAGAAGCCATGGTTTCGTCATCTGGATGTGGATAAACAAACAATATATTCGTAATTTTTGTAGAATTTCGGAATATGGAATTTCCAACTCCTTGAGCTTTAAAATCCTGGGTGAGTGCTAGTAAAAGGCCGTAAGCAAAGACTATTGCAAAGATTATAATTAGGGCTGTGATCATGATACGTTGAGTTCAAATAAATAAGATCTGAGTTTGAACCTCAACAACAGTAAGGGCAAAGAAGAACTTGTTTTGTAGCGTCTTTCTTCATATTAAGTCGATTATATACGATAGAAGGTAGGATTGCCAATAAGCTTAGATCCTATCGTAAATATACTGTTTGAACTCCATCATTTTATTTAAATTACTTATATGCAGATAGATATAAACATCACTCAATTTATCCTTATTTTTGTTGATTGTATCAATCCAGAAATCAAGTCTTTTAGTATCTGTATCTTTAAGTTCATCTCCTACAAATCGAAGATACATTTTATCGGTAGTTAAGTTTCCATGAACAACATCTCTTCTTCCTAGAGTATCTGTGATAATAAGAATAATGCCGAGTTCTGCTAAAGTGTCGACTACTTGTTCAGAAATTATTAAATCTCCATTGCGGATTTCTAAAGCTAAGTCGTCAGAAAATTCTTTGCGAAATTTTTTAAGGAATGAGATTAATTCACCTTGTCTTGCTTTACCAAATTTTTCATGGAGTTGAAGAAATGTAAGACCAATTTTAGAAGATAATGGTAGTAAATCTTTTTTGAAATCTACAAACTTACTAAACTGAAGAGATAGGTTAGAAAAGTGTGAAAAATTCTGAATTACTTTTGGAGAAAAACGAAAATCATCTGGAGTTTCCTCCATGTACTTTTGTAAATTATCCTGCGAAGGAACTCTGTAGTGAGTTGAGTTCAGTTCAATTGTATTGAATAAAGTCGAATATGTTTTTAAATAATCTTTTGCTTTTGTTCCTTTTGGGTACAAAGCATCAGCTACTTCTTTATCGGAAATCTTGGTGCCGCCAACAAAAAGCCTGAACTGTCCTGCACTTTTCTCTTTGAAAAATTTTATCTTAGGATTAATTATTTCAGAATCTGTGATTCCATCTCTACCGAATTTCATACATTATTCTAACAGATAAAAAAGAACCCGTTCCATATATGGTTAACGGGTTCTAGTCACTTAAAACGCTCTAACTTAGTAATTCTTAGCTGCAACAAATAAAATAACTCTCTCTAAAGATTTTACACAATCTTCGAAAACACCTTTACAGGTTAATTGAATGTATGTAGGGTTCTTCGAACTTGTCATTTCTGTAAGTTTTACACCATCAATATCTGCGCAAGGAGCTGGAATTTGTGCTCCACTACCTGCAACACAAGGTGTGTTCTTTACATTGCTAATAAACTGATAAGTAGGTGTTGTTTGATGTGTACCTGTTGCGAAGGCACTTACATTTTCAAAACCTTTAGAGATAATCGCACTTTCAACTTTCTTAGGTGTATCTAACCCTCCGTATGGACTAGTACCTCCAGATAGTTCATAAACATTAATTAAGGTATTTAGATCGTAGAATTCATATTGAAGACCAACAGCTGTGTTTGGTACAGGGTAGCTACTTGGGTGTCCAAAGTTTAATTCTCTCATTGTGTAGCTTCCTGGTCTAGCTATTACTTTTGTGTTCATGTAATGAGCTACTCCAGTTGCAGCTATACTTTCTGTGTTGTATTGAGGTTCTAAAGCAAAAGATGTAACTGCTTTATCGCAAGCTTCTGCTGTTCCCGTACAATGAATCATTGCTACATAATCTTGTAAATTCGTACTTTCAGATAAGAATGCTAAAGTATTACTTGAGCAAGGAGGTTCGAAAGAAGTTTCGAATGCAGGACATTGTTGAGTACTTCTTACGTGACTAATGTAATTAAATCCTTCTGCACTAGCATAAGTTGTTCTGTATAAATTATTAAATTCTACAAATCTGTTTGGATCTAGTTTTACAGCAGTAGCATACTTTCCAGGAAAGCTTTCGTAAGGGATAGTTACTAGTAAAGTAGCTCCATGGATTTTTAACTCAATTCCATTTTGATTTTTTTGAGTAAGTGTGTAAGTAGAAGGATCAGCTAAAACTTTTATATAAGCAGCTTGATAGAAGAACATTCCACCTAATAATGCATCGTTAGGTTTGTTTTTATATTGTTCCACTAAAGCATTGTGCTGAGCTCTGTAGTCAATATCTTCAGGAGACTCTTCTATAGGAACGTTGTCTTCTTCCTCGTCGATAATTGGTGGAGCATAAGAGATAGGTACTTCGACAATTGGATTTTCGTCTTCATCGTTAACTTGAGAAGGTTGCTTAGAAGCTAATAGAATAATTCCAGCAATAATCGATGAAAGCAACAGGACTGATCCTGCTATTAAGAACAATTTTGTTCTTTGAGTAACATTGAATCTCATAAAATATGACAAATAAATTAATTTATACTATCTTAGTAAATTCTGGTGTACATTGGAAGTCTAGCAGGATCTACTGTTCTGAAGCTGAATACCACTTGTATCTTTCGACTTGATGAAGAATAAGCTGTTTTTGTCTTGTTGTAAGAGGGTGAAGACAATCTTCTCGAGCAAGTTGAGCGCTGCCTAAAATCTTTTGACCCTTTTCAATTGTTTCTAGAAGAGCATTCAAAAAACTAGCAACTTCCTTTACTCCAAGCATACTTAGGTGTTTTATCGCATTCTCTGTTTGCAGAATTTCCTCGGGTGATAAGGTTTTATCGTAAGTAGTAGTGATTCTAATTCCGTCTAGAATATCTAAAAGTACATTAGCAGGTAGCGGTTGAGCATTAGGATTCTCCATTACATTATTTTAACACCTAGTTCTTAAACTGGTTGAGTATTGGCCCAAACTTTTAGTGTTGGTTGCTTGTAATTATTCTTAACTGAAAGAATACTGATTAATCTCCATAGGGTATCAAGGGCTACTTTCTGCCTTAGGACAAATGAACATCTTCGCAAAATTGCGTACCAATCTTGAGAGTTGTAAGTTAATCCAAGATTAAAATGTTGTTCAAAAATTACTTCTGCAAGTTCTTCTGGAGACTTTTCTCCTTCGTTTTTGATTGTTTTGACAACGAAGTTAATCATTTCTAAAAAGTGTTCGTTGTATTTGCTTTCTGCATAAGTCATTATTTCTTTAATCTGGTCTTCTGGTATTCCAGCTGCTTTCAAAACTTCTTTGTAATTTTCTCTTGTTAATTCTGGGATTTCTGTAAGAACTTCAGGAGCTTCCACAGTTACTTCTGCTTTAGGAGCTTCTTGAGTGTCTTCCTTTCTTTCTTCTGGTTGAGTAACTTCAGCAACAACTTCTTCAACAGGAATTACTTCTGCTTCAGGAGCTTCCTCAACTTTCTCATTTTTGGTTTCAACTTCTAAAGCTTTCTTTTCTTTCTGCAACGCAGGCATGTTGTAAGTTTCTAATAGTATAGTTTTCGCAGATACAATTTCTCCTTTAGGATCATCCCCATACCCAATTAGGTGTAAAACAGTTGTAATCATAATTTTTAAAGCAGGATTACCAATGTCTTCAATTGACCATCCATCAATGATTTCTTGAGACATTTTGTTTAGTAATTCTGTTAAGGACTCTGTTGAATTGGGTTCTACTTTGTAGTTCTCTAGTTTCTTTTTAAATTGCCAGATAATAATCGCAGCTACTCCGTGTAGTCTGTTGTGGCTTAAATTTTGAATCTCTGCAAAAGTGGTCTCGATGCCTGTAGTGTTTTCCCGTTTCAACATTTCTCTTATTACAGAAGCAAGCTTGTCAGTTTTTGCTAATTTATCGAAAAGTGATGCTGCAGTTTGAATTACTGTAGCGATATTCTTCTCTAATAATTGAGCCTTGATATTAGCTAAAACATTCATTTTTACAGTTAGCATTGAACCCTCGACAGGCTTATCTGTTTCTAAATCTGTATATCTGGCCTCAACTAATTTAATTAGGGCTTTTCCAAAAAGTGATCTTTTGTAGCCGTGAATTTCAGGATTCTGAGAATAAAGAGAAACTATTAACTCAGTTAGTAAATCTACTTTTCCTGACTGGATTAGGTTGTCGACATCAGCAATGATCTTAACTGCTTTAAGAAACTTTGTCTCAATATCAGATTCCTCAAAACTTTCTCCTATTAAACTGATATATGATAGAACAAATCTTTTTGCTTCTTCGGATTCGTGGGGAATTTCTAGTTCAGCAATAAGTTGTTCTGTCTTTGATAAGTTGTTTAGATATCCAGGAAATTCTACCTTTCGAACAATTGGAGATAGTTCCTTTGTTCCAACCGGTTGGTGAATAGGACTTCTCAATAGATCAGGGATAGTTTTGGAAGGCTTTCTAATTAAAGGTACATTTGCAATGTTTAGAGCTTCTTCGGAATTCATATTTTATTGTTAATTATGCCCGATTATAGCTCTGGTATCCTCTTCTGGCAACAATTATACTTATTGCTCTGCAGCCTTTCTTCTCGCATGTAAAATCATGTCGAACTTTCTGGAAGATCCTACTGAAGATCCAAGTGCTATGTGAAAACCAGCTGCTCTAAAAACTTCAGCTGATTGCTGTAAAAGAGTGTTGTAGACTTTCACTAGAACTGCATCGCTGATTGGAGCGTCTATTAATGTCATTTTAAAATTTCTTAGTAAAAGATCAACGGCATCCGAAACTGCAAAGATTCCTCTATTCTGAGTTGATCTTGTGAATCTTTCGATAGTTTGGCTATGGCAAAGAATGTCTTTCATTTTTGATTCTATTTCCTCTAAACAAGCTAAGTGTTCTGGTGCAACCTGTGCCTTTACTTCGCTTAAATCTATAAAGTGAGCAAATTTTCCAAATCTTGCAGTTTTTTCTTTATATTCAGGATCTGAAGGAATTTCGTGTCTTGAGCGGTTTTCGAATAAAGAGTTGTCTGTTGGAGCTTTCGGAAGAGTGTTCATAGTGTTTTTGTAACTATCTAATTATATCGTGGTTATGTAATATGAGCAATGCTTAACTACAAATCGTAATTCTTCAAAAATCTTCTAATTACCCTTTCCTGTGTACCCATAATTCCGCGTTCTTTTAAACAAATATTTAGTAGTGTTACGATTTGCTTCGATATGGATACGTCCACTTCAGCTATTAGTTTTTCAATCTTACCTCTGTACTCTTCAATAACATCCTCTGGTCTATGGTCTTCGAAGGTTAGATCTGCAGAAACGTCGATAGCTTCGTTTACGATTGATTTTACTCTAGTTAGGCTAGAATCGAATTCATCAGGACAAGCTAGAGCAAAGTTCTTAAGAGATTCTAGATTTTTTAGATTTGCCAATCTGAAGGCTATTCTATCCTTAAAATCTTCTTCAGCAGTAATGCTCATAATTTGTCGGACTTTAAGCATTTCTGAAGTTATTTGAGCATCGATTCTCGATAGGAAAGCTTGATTTGGAGAGAGTTCTTTGACTTGTTCTGTCATTATTATGTGATAACTACTCTATTACATAGCTGACACCGCCTCTCGGCAACACTTTTGTTTCTAATCTCTGAAATTGGCTTAAATATTCACTATAGGATAGTAAAAGGTATCATTTATTGATATAATTCTCAGCCTTCATCCATGGAAACGCTTGTGATATTGGCTAAGCACAAATCTTAGAAATTAGAATTACTATTATGCAGGATCAGACAAAAATAAGAAATATCGCAATTATCGCTCACGTAGACCACGGTAAAACTACCCTTGTTGATGGATTCTTAAAACAGAGTCACATTTTTAGAGACAATCAGGATGAAATGAATCAACAAATGATTCTGGACTCAGGAGACTTAGAAAGAGAAAAAGGTATCACAATCAAAGCAAAAAACATCTCTATTAATTACGGAGAATATAAGATTAACATCGTTGATACACCTGGCCACGCAGATTTTGGAGGAGAAGTTGAAAGAACTTTAAACATGGCAGATGGATGTTTACTATTAGTAGACGCTCAGGAAGGACCAATGCCTCAAACAAAATTCGTTTTAAAGAAGGCTTTTGAATTAGGATTAAAACCAATTGTTGTTATTAACAAGATTGATAAGAAATTCTCAAATCCTAAGAAAGTATTAAACTTAGTAACTGATTTATTCCTAAACTTAGCTACAGATGAATCTCAGCTTGATTTCCCAGTTTTCTATGCAATTGCAAGAGAAGGAAAAGTTTGGGCGGAAATGCCAAAGGAAGTTCAAGATGAGCTTGATCGAGGAATGAGCGATGACTTTGTAGCTCCAGAAGCAACAATTCAACCTTTGCTTGATGCAATTGTGGCTCACGTTCCACACCCAGTTGGAAATAAAACCGAACCACTACAGATGTTGATTTCATCTTTAGAATACGATACTTATCAGGGAAGAATGTTAGTTGGAAAAGTAAAACGAGGAACTGTAAAAGTTGGAGATTCTGTAGTTGTGTTAAATGGAGATAAACAAGAATCTGGAAGAGTTAAGAATCTTTATACTAGAGAAGGTTTAACATTAGTACCTGTAAACGAAATCATAGCTGGTGATATTGCAATTGTTGTTGGAATCGATTCAACTGCTATCGGAGGAACTCTATGTATTTCTTCTAAACCAGAAGCTTTACCTAAGATCAAAATTTCAGAACCAACTGTTCAGATTAAATTCGAAGCAAATACTTCTCCACTTGTTGGAAAGGAAGGAAAATTTGTTACTGCTAAACAACTTCAACAACGTCTGGATAAAGAAGCGGAAACAAACATTTCTCTAAAAATTACAAAAGGAGACGGAGGAGCTTATTACGTTGCTGGAAGAGGAGAATTACAGTTAACAATTCTGATTGAAACTTTAAGAAGAGAAGGATTTGAATTCCAGATCAGAAGACCAGAAGTTCTAATGATCGAAGAAGATGGAAAGAAAATGGAACCTTTGGAAGAACTTACTGTTGATGTTCCAGAAGCTTACAACGGAGCTGTTACTTCTACTCTATCCGAAAGAAGAGGAGAACTTTTGAACATGGAAATCGAAAATGGGAACACTAGATTTACATACAAAATCTTAACAAGAAACTTATTAGGTTTAAGAAACGTACTAATTAACCTTACAAAAGGAAACTTAGTAATGAACAGCTTTATGTTGGGTTACGTTCCTTATACTGTTCAACCAGAAATGTACAGAAAGGGAGTTTTGATTTCTACTGATGCAGGAACTGCAATGGGTTATTCTTTAAATACTATTCAAGAAAGAGGAGAATTGATTATTGAACCTGGATCGGCCGTTTACGAAGGAATGATTTTAGGAATCAACAAATACGATGATGATTTGGACGTTAATCCAGTTAAAGAAAGAGCAAAATCTGGAGTTAGAATGAAGCACGATGAAATTACCCAGACGTCTTTGAAATCAATCAAGACATTAACTTTAGAATTCGCTTTAGTATTTATCGGAGGAGACGAGATTCTAGAAGTTACTCCACAGAACTTAAGACTTAGAAAAGCTTACTTAACTAAGAATGAAAGAAACTGGAGCAAACGAGATAACTTAACTGACTTTGCTAAGAAGCAAATGGGGGCTGGTTAATCGTATATAAGTAATTCGATAAAATTGATTTTAGTCCCGGCGAAAGCCGGGATTCTTTTTGGAGCAATGCTTTCAACATGCCAATTGAAAAACGATCAAAGTACATGTTAAAAGCAAAGCTTGAAATAGTCTCTGGAAACAAGCATAGAACTTGCTTTCAACATGCCAATTGAAAAACGATCAAAGTACATGTTATAACTCCCTCAATAACTTTTACTTTTGTAAAATGCAAAGACTTTCTAATGCAATTATTCATCCCTTAACTAAGCTCGCAAGAAAACTTGGAAGAGCAGAAACTATTGCAGATATCAGTGAATTAAATTTAGAGAAGCTAACAGAAAATTTTAATGGTCTGGCATTAGAATTCATAAATGAATTTTCGAGTCATCCAGCGTATGAAGAACTGATGGTGATATTAAGAGAAGCAGATGAACATGTGAACGAGATTAAAAAAGTTACAGAAAAAGATGCACAGTTACTAATTGCGGTTAAACTATACCACTTAGCATCAAGCTTCATAAGTAGAGCTAGATTTAATGGTGTGTTGAGCGAAGACGGTGGAGAAGACGTCTCAGACTATTCGACAGGATTCTATAACACTGTAGCAAAATTTCTTGCAAGCAATGGGTTTCGAGGAAAAACTTTTACTGGAGAATTCGAGCATTTAAATAATCAAACTGAACAATAATTATATTAATAAATTTCTATGCCGGACAAAGATTTACTACTTGATCGAAGATCGTTCACTTTACTTAGTGCAGCATCTGGAATCGCAACAGTTATCTTGTATCTTTTATTTCAAAATGCGGATTTACGAGCAGCAGATAATTCAAAGCAACTAAGAGTAAGAGAAGCTTTAGAAAAATTCAGGAGTTGAAATTAAAGATCCCTGTTGATCTTAAAGAAAAGTTTGACATGCTAGTTGACCCACTTCTAATAGATCTTCGCACTACTTCAAGCTATGTTCATGACGATGTATTAAATTCAGTTGAAGATCTTATTATAGGCATTAGAGAATTTGGTGCCGAATGTGGAGATGTGGAACTAGCAGAATACTGCAGAAGAGCAATAATTCATATAGAAAAACGATATAAGGATTTGGGTGGAAAAAAACAATTTAATTTGGATGTTACACTCAAGTCTCAAAGGACAGAAGTTTCTGAACAACAAGTTTTCGATTTAGAAACAACTAAAAAAGTTTTGGATCTTGGAATTAGAAGCACAATTCTTTCTATTAAGGATAGCGAAGGAGATGAAGAGTATTCTTTAAAATCATCATTAGAACTAAGATTAATAACTTTAGAAAGTGTAGAAGATACCAGAAAGTTGGAAGATACTCTAAAGATTTTAATAAGGAATCTAAGAAAGTATCAATATGATAAAACTGCAAATGGAAGGGGGTCGGTTTCAGCTTCAGTGATACGGTTAGTACAGTACGTAAATGATTTGTCAGATAAAATAGAAATAATAAATGCAAAAGATTCTACTATACAAATGGTTTCTCTTTGGAAGAGAAAGATAGACGCTCTAGTTCGAGTAATACCTGATGTACTAAACTCGCATTCCGATAAAAGTATACTCAGAGACTTATACAATCTTATGGATAAAGCGAAAGATCATAGTAACTTACAGCGCAGCCAAAGGAAGATTAGAAGAGGGTTTGCTAAATTAGGAAATGAAGCAAACCCTGTATACAAAGTTAATCTGCTCCCTCTGCTGGATTTGTATACAAAAGATTTGGAATTAACACTTCAAGTTTTGGGTGTCGAAGTAGTAGAATCGTAATACAAAAATTTTATTTAATTATTTTTAATTTATGACAGATCAATTAGATACAGAATTCGAGCAACAATTACCGACATACGAGGACATTGTAGTAGCTTTCAACGATTTTTGGACAAGTGTAGAAGAGACGCTTGCAAATGCAGAACTGCAGGCAGGAAAAGAACTCAATACAGCAGCGAACTATGCAGAAAGTGTTAAAAGAGAATTCGAAACCATCCTATCATCAACAAATAATCCTATTGATTTAGCAACTGCTTTGAAAGAAGCTTTACCGGGCAAAATAGGATTCTTTACCGATGAAGAAGGGTTTGGAATAATCAAAGGATTCTCTGAAGATTTTGCTCTAGTATTAGAAACATTTATAGATAGACTTATAGAAGCTGGGTTTACTTCTTCTTTTGAAATGTCTTACGCTGAAGGAGTTTTCGGTGCTGAGACAGCTCCATCTACGGAAGAAGCGTAATGTCAGAACTTCCAGAAGCTACAAATTACGAAATGCTGGCTAATGATGAACTTTCAGGAGTAAACATTATCCAACTTCGCGGACAACTAGATCAACGGGTAATGCACTTAGTGCAATGCCTTAGATCTAATCCGAATCCGAAGATGCCAGAGTTTCTGGAATCTCTTACGAATATTGCGGATGATATTCTTATTGCTAAGCCTGCCCTACTCAGTCAGGGAATTAGAAATTTGACAAGGCTGATATCCTCCGCAAATGGATTGCTTAATCCCTGCGAGGATACTGTATCTTCTTTTCTGGAAGATTTAGATAGAATAAGGCTCAGACTATCGTATGTTATTCCAGATGAACTTAATAAGACACGACAAGGTAAACATATTGAAAATCCAGATGTCAGTCAAGAAATGATTCAAATTATTAATGACTTATACGCATCTGTGAATTCTAATCTTTTTGAGAAAGGAAAGCTTTTAAACAGATTGAAAGAAAGAACCATTTACATTGAAGGTATGACGGATGTAAAAACTATCCTTCAATACTTAAAAAGAATTAGAAAAGTAATCAATCGAATTCTAAACTCAAATATTGTTCTTAATCCTCAATCGCTTCAAAATCACCTCGATCAGGTAAACTTAAGAATTCACGAGCTTGAAAACCCTACAGACGAAGAATCTTGATATCCTATAGTTTCATAATATAGCCAAAAGTGTTAAAATATAAGCTCAATCATGGGCTCGAAAGTCACGATTATAAAAACATTACCCCACCTTGCCGAATTTTTCGGTGATTCTGCAGATCTTATAATTTCATCACCATACTTCTCGCAAGAAGTTTTTAACTACATTTCCTCGACCGAAGAAATTCAGATATCAAATATCAAATATTCGAAAGTTCTTCAGTATATTGCGGATTATAAATTTAAAAGAGTTGAGGAAGTTACAGAAAGATTGGAGTATTCATTAAAAGGAGACGTTTTTACGTTTTGGCCTGTTGGGTATAAAAATCCTGTAAGATTAGAATTCTTTGGCGATGATGTCGAAAAAGCATATCTAGTAGACTTCATTTTTAAAAAGAAAATAGTTGATGTAAATTCAGTAGTTCTAGGATACGCACCGCTTGCAGATAAGAGTGATGTAGAAAATATAGCTATACAAGATCGAAGCACGAAATTCGAATATCAGAAACCGAAAATAGAGAACTCTCTACTCGCAACTCAGGGCTCAGAGCTTAAAAAAGTGATCTATACAGTTTCCGCAATTTCAGGACTATCCAATGTTGAATTCTTAAATACTGACTTTGTTTTACCTCAGCTATTTTATTCGAATAATGATTTGTTCGATAAAGAAATCGAAAGACTCAAAGGAAACGGATATCAGGTTGTAATTAATTCTGAAGGCTATAAGAAACCTAAGGTCGAGATTCCAGAGACTAAAAACTACTGGATTGAAAGTTTCTTCAAAAATATTACTGAAAAACTTCCAGCGGCAGGTTTTGAATCAAAGTGGTTCAAGTTTTCTTACTTCACTGACAGAGAAATCTACGGAACGATTTTCTTAACTAGACCGGAAAGAACAAAAAAGTTTAATGGAAATATTCAGAAATTATTAAGACAGTTTGAAGGAAATATCGAAATTGGAGATTATGTTGTTCACGAAGATTACGGAATTGCTTTGTACAATGGCTTAAAGCAAGAAAAAGTTGGCGATCTGGAAATGGAGTATTTGTTTCTTCAATACGATGCTGGAGATGAGTTACTAGTTCCAATCAGTCAGATCGAGAAAATTACAAAGTTCATTGGCCAGGAAGGAAATCCCCCAAAGCTTAGTAGAATGGGAAAGCGAAGTTGGGCAGAGGTTAAAGAGAAAGTTAAAAAATCTACAGGACTTTTGGCAAGGGAATTAGTTGAACACTATGCAAAAAGAGAACTTTCCAAGGCAAAACCAATTTCTTCAGACGAATCTGATTTGTACAGAAAATTTGTTGCCGACTTCAAGTTCACGGATACAGAAGACCAGACTAGATCTGCAAACGAAATTATTGCAGATTTAGAAAAAGATGTCCCAATGAATCGTTTATTGGTTGGAGATGTTGGTTTTGGAAAAACAGAAGTCATGATGAGAGCATGCTTCAAAATCGTTGAAAATGGTGGACAGGTAGCGGTTCTGGCGCCAACGACGGTTTTAACTGCTCAGCATTTCGAAGTGTTCAAAGAAAGATTTAAAAACTTTCCAATCAAAATTGGATTCTTATCCAGATTTAATAGTCCAACTCAAAATAATAAAACCATCGATGAATTGAATGATGGGAAACTTGATATTGTTGTAGGTACTCATAGAATTTTAAGTTCGGATGTTAAATTCAAAAATCTTCAATTAGTGGTTGTAGACGAAGAACAAAAATTTGGAGTTAAGCAAAAAGAAAAGATTAAACAACTAAATTATGGAGTTCATGTGTTATCCGTAAGTGCTACACCAATTCCAAGAACTTTGGGAATGGCACTCTCTTCTATTCAAGATATTTCGATTATCACAACTCCACCTTACCAAAGAAAGTCTGTGATTACAGAACTTGTTAAAGATGAAAGCGTAAGTAAGGTAACTCAGGCAATCATGAAAGAAATCGAACGAGGTGGACAAGTTTTTCTTATTCATAACGTTGTTCAGACAATTCAATCTCTATACCAGAAATTTTCAAACCTACTTCCTGGAGTGAGATTTGCATTTGCTCACGGACAAATGGCTCCTGCAGAACTTGATCGAATTATGACTGAATTCTACGAAAAGAAGTACGACGTTTTGATAGCAACAACAATTATTGAGAATGGTTTAGATTTACCAAATGTGAATACGATTGTTGTGAACCAAGCCCAGAACTTTGGATTAGCTCAACTTTATCAGTTGAGAGGAAGAGTTGGAAGATCTACAAAGCAAGGTTACTGTTACTTGATTTACAAAGGTAAGGATTTAAACAAAGATGATCAGGAATTGTGGGGAGACGCTCTAGACGA
This sequence comes from Patescibacteria group bacterium, assembly GCA_963169855.1. Taxonomy (GTDB): domain Bacteria; phylum Patescibacteriota; class Dojkabacteria; order J137; family J137; genus KLAP211. Next base: position 121,597 of record CAUJCN010000001.1, on the reverse strand, counting down.
TCAAGATATGAATAAAATGGAAAAGATCCCGCATCAAGTGCGGGATAAGAAAAAAAAGAAATCGTACGTGGCAAGACTAGAATCATTAATAGAGAATCAAGATTTAGGAGCGGGATTTAGAATCGCAAGTAGAGACCTAGAAATCCGAGGAGCAGGAAATATTCTTGGAGAACAACAAAGTGGTCATATTGCTTCAATTGGATACGCCTTGTACATGGAAATCTTAGCGGAAGAAGTTGAGAAATTGAAGGAAGAAAGTTTATAAATTTTAATGTTCATCGTACACATACCCCGACTCACCATGACGATTTACTATATCTAGTACAGGAGTTTCTGGAGTTGTCATAACCATGGCAACATCGAAGCAAAAATCTTTATGGTAATCTTGTGTAGGCGGATAATTATAAGAGTTCTCAAATCCATAAACACATGCTTCGACGAAATCATCGTACCTGCCATTTAACGCTACTCTTGTATAAAGCCCAAATTCGTCTGCGGAAAAATCTGGATTGCCTTCATCTACGTGGGGTTGATGATAAACATGCGCCATTTCGTGAGCTAAGGTGCCTATAGGATTGTACTCCACTTCTCCATTTCCATGTGTAGTAATTTTATTAAAAACTATGGCTGCCAAATACCTATCGCCACCATATCCAAACTTGCTTGAACTTAGAAATGTACCATTAAAAGTTAGATAGGATGCAAGACCTGCAATATCCCCACTCCTATATGCACTTATAGGTCCAATATCATTCTTGTTTGCAAAAACAAAAATAATTGGTCTTTCCTCTAGAAAAATCTTTTTAGGTAAATTTATTGTATAGTACTTTATTAGTTCAGAAAGTCTAATAATCTGTTGGTCAGTAAGATAATCTGTGGTTCCAAAAATCTTAAAATTGCCAACGGTTCTACTTTCCAAGTAAACTAAATCTGGGTTTTCGTTCATTTTTTTTACAATAAAATCTCCACATAACCCAACTTCTGTGAAATCTGGAGAAACAAATCCAGTAATACCGTTGTTTTCGATTTCGTGCCAGTTATCCCCACTAGCTTCATTAACAAGCGTCCCTACAGAATTACGATCTAATTGTCCTCTTATGTTATGACTGGTGGAACTGCCTGATCTAATATTTACGCCTGTATCCGTAATAACGCACATATCGTCTTCTTTAGAAGCAGCCAGTACAGTATTTTTACTTTGTAACTGGTTAATTAATCCAAGTAATCCGGCAAGTGCGAGAATTATTCTCCTATTTGTGTATTTTTCTTTTGTATTTTGAAAATATTCATTTTTCATCGAAGTAATCAGATTATCTAAATTGTATTTAGAATTAAATTTTTTATTTCTCCACTCTTCATTTCTTCAAGCTGAGCTGATCTAACAATAACTAAATATTTTGCTGGCTTCAATTTCCCTTCAGAGATCAAAACTCTAAAAGCTTCTCTGAATAATCTTTTGATTCTATTTCTGACTGTGGATCTTTTAGAAATCTTTGTAGATATTGAGACAGCCATAACCGGTGTTTTTAGCTCTGTGCTATTCCAAACTCTAATATCGAACAATTCGCTAGAAAACTTCTTTCCTTTGAAAGCTACTAGTTTTATATCTTCTGTTTTTAATCTGAACTTCTTTTTAAGCACGATAATCCCCATCTAATCGAGAAATTTTAACATTTTTCTGGTATTATTCATAAGGAAAGACGCTAAAAATAGAAGATAAAAGACGAAAAATAAAGTGTGGCTTCAAATGTCTGTCAGTTTCGATCTTTAGCCTTTGCGTCTTTATTATTTTTGATCTTTTATTGATATGGTTAAAATTAAATTTTGCGGTGCAGCCGGAACTGTTACTGGATCAAACTATTTGGTCACTACAGATACTTGCTCTTTTGTTGTAGATTGCGGAATGTTTCAAGGTCCGGATGTTGAACATTTGAATTTAGAACCTCTTTCTTACGACGCTTCTAAAGTTGATTTTGTACTTCTTACCCACGCCCATATAGACCACTCAGGAATGTTGCCTAAGCTTTACGTAAACGGATTTAGGGGTCCAATTTTTGCTACAAACAACTCAATCAGAATCTCTACAGAATTGCTTTTAGACTCAGCAAAGATTCAAGAATTGAACTTTAAAACTGGAGTTTTCTACGGAAAATACACTCAGTTAAAAGCTATTGTCTACAATACTAAGGATGCAGAAAACACAATAATGTTGTTCAAGCCTGTAGATTTTGAAGAAGAATTCTCACCTGCTAATGGTGTAAAGATCAAATACCATATAGCTGGACACATTCTTGGAGCTGCTAGTATCGAAGTAAAAATTATGGATAACGGCGTTGAAAAGAGTATTTTCTTCTCTGGGGATATCGGAAGAAAAGAATCGCACATCATTCCTTCATTTGATTTAGACTTTAAAGCAACTCCTGACTATGTTCTTACTGAGTCTTTATACGGAGGAGAAAGACATCCAGAAAGGGAAGATTCTGTTGAAGAAATGGTCAGAATTATTAACGAAACAGTTGAAAGAAACGGATCAGTGTATATTCCTTGTTTTGCTGTTCAGAGAACTCAAGAACTTTTGAACGACTTTAAAAGAGCAAAAGAGAAAGGAACTTTGGCAGAAGAACTAGATGTCTGGTTGGATAGTCCATTAGCACAAAGAGTTACACGAATTTATTTTTCTGCTTTAGACAGTACTGCAAGTAACTTATTTGATTTCCCAGGACTTCATTACATTAAAAAATACAAAGAGTCTCAGAAAATTTCTAGAAAAGGAGGTCAAGTAATTATGGCTGGAAGCGGAATGGCTGATGGAGGAAGAATTATGGAGCACTTATCATTCGCATTAGAGAATCCTAAGCATTCAGTAGTTTTCGTTGGATTCCAAGCAGAAGGAACTTTGGGAAGACAACTTACAGAAGGTGAAAAGGAAGTAACAATTGGTTCAAAGACATTAAAAGTAAGAGCAAAAATCCATCATCTTAAAGGCTTCTCAGCTCATGGAGATTCCGGAGACTACATTGATTGGATTAATAGACTTAGATCAGATAAACTTAAGAAAGTATTCCTTATCCATGCAGAACCAGATAGAGCTTTAGCCTATCAGAAGGAATTAGCAGAAGTTGGAGTTACAAATACAGAAATTCCTACTATACAGGAAGAATTAGTTCTTGAATAATATGGCTAAACTTACTAGAGACGAAGTAAAACACATTGCTAAATTAGCAAAACTGAATCTAACAGAAGCGGAATTAGATAAATATTCAAACGAGTTTAACAGCATTCTTGAATATGTTTCGTCTATTCAAAACGTGGATATTTCTGGAATCGAGGAAGAACATCATTTGAAAGATTTTGTAGGAAACATTCTACAGGAAGATATTGTAAGACCATCTTTAGATACCGAAAAAGCTTTACAGAATGCAACTGAAGGAAGAAAGAAAGGTAAATTCGTAAAAACAAGTAAAATTGTTAGTAAAGAAGAATAATAAAAAAGATCAAAAGACAAAAAGATGATAAAGCTCAGAAGTCCAAAATATAGAATTCTTTTCTGGTGGTTACCATTATTCTTAATTACAGGACTTGTTGTTTTGTATTCCTACTCAATAACCATTTTCAGAATTAGCTACTTCGATACTTTTGTGGTCTTCAACTTAGAAAATGCTCCAATTGATGTAAATGGAAATTCTCTAGAACTGTATGATTCTTTAATTGTAGAAGGAACTGAGAAGCAAGAGGTTAAAGTTGGTTCGGAAACATTTAGTGTTGAAAACAAACCAGAAGAATCCAATATTTCAATTAAGATAGTATCTAACGACAAGTATTGTTTTTTCACTTCTAGAATAACTGATTACTACTTAAATGAGGGTTCACCAGAAATTCTTCAATCTTACAATGTAGAGAATAACCTAATAACATTGCCCGTTAATTGGAACAAAAACGAATATTTACTACCCGGACTTTACAACGTAGATTCTGCACAAGGACTATTCGATACAAAAGAGTTAATAGGAATTTATCCTGCAAAATGTGCTGAAATTGGAGATCAACAAAAATTAAGAGATTTAGTAGAAATCTACAGGTATCTTGTTCCAGAAGACCAACGAGCGGTTATCGATAGAATCTCCTGATCCTGCTGTGGTACTTGACTGAAAATGTTACAATTACTGTAATATTTGATATTTAAACAAGGTATTAAAGCCATGAATAAGTTTTACATAACAACGCCAATTTTCTACCCAACTAGTGCACCTCACATTGGAACAGCCTACAACGTATTCGTTGCAGATACATTGGCTAGGTATTTTAGAGCCAAATTAGGGGATCAGAATGTGTTTTTCCTCACAGGTACAGATGAACACGGAACTAAGTTAGCTAAGTCTGCAGAAGCAGCTGGTAAAACACCAATTGAATTTGTGGATGAACTTTCAGCTTTATACGACCAAACTTGGAAAGACTTAGGAATCAGCCATGACTTTTTTATAAGAACTACTAATCCAGTTCACGAAAAGTTTGCACAAGATTTACTACAGAAATCATTTGATAACGGAGACATCTACGAAAAAAGCTACGAAGGTTTGTATTGTGAAGGTTGCGAATCTTTCAAAACTGACTCCGAGATTGTTGATGGAAAATGTCCAGACCACCCTACTAAAACTTTGGTTCAACTTTCAGAAAAGAATTACTTCTTTAGACTATCAAAATACCAAGACTGGTTATTAGAATATCTAGAACAGAACAAAGAATTTGTATTTCCTTCAAAATGGTATGACTATGTTGTTGGGCTAGTAAAGGAAGGTTTAAACGACGTTTCGATTTCCAGAGAATCAGTAAAATGGGGAATTCCAGTTCCTTTCGATCCTTCTCAGACAATTTATGTATGGTACGACGCATTACCAAACTACTTATCAGTATTTAATTTTGACGAGGTAAAAGCTAAAGGATTTACAGATGAGTTTTGGCCAGAGGCAAGACACTTTGTAGGAAAAGATATTCTGAAATTTCATGCAATTTTATGGCCAGCAATGTTGAAGTCAGCTGGATTACCTTTACCTGCTCAAGTTCTGGTTCACGGGCATTTTACAGTTGGTGGAGTTAAACTAGGAAAAAGTAATGGGAATGCAATCGATCCTCTCGAATTAAAAAAGAAATATCCAGTGGATGCAATTAGATATTCATTACTAACAGAATTCCAATTAGGAAATGACGGGGATTTTAGCGTCGAAAGACTAGAAGCTTTATACAATGGAGTTCTAGGGAACAACTACGGAAACTTGCTAAACAGAGTAATTCATCTTTCGAATAAAAAACAAGTTGAGATTAATAATCACGCAAAAGTGGATTCAGAATTTAAAGCTCAAGTTGACGAATTTAGAACCAAGGTTGAAGGTTATTTTGATGCATACGAAATCAAACTGGCGGCCGACACAATCAACGAATTATCGACTTTTGGAAATAAGTATATCGATGAAAACAAACCTTGGTTAGAGACTGATAATGCTAAAGTAGAAAATGTTCTTAACAACTTAAGTTACCTGTTAAGTGTTGTAAATACGCTCTACTCACCTATACTTCCAGAGGCTACAGCTAAAGCAATCGAAGCTTTAAAAAATCGAGAAGTTATTATTTTATTTCCTAAACTAGATGAAAACAAATAAACTTTTTCAATCAATTTACAATTTTGTATTTTCAGAAACTACAATTTTTCTGATTGCTTTTGCTTCTATGATGGGAAGTTTAACTTTTCAATACGTATATAATTTACCTCCTTGCGCGCTTTGTATTGTTCAAAGATACTTTATGTATCCAATTGCATTTATTGCAGCAGCGGCTGTTGTATTTAAAAAGAAGTTATATCCTTTCTATTTGATTTTATCAATAGTTGGGGGAGCAGTTGCAGCCTATCATGTTTATATTGAACAAACAGGCGTTCCAAGCGCTCTAGGAGCATGTTCACAAGGTCAATCTTGCAATGAAATTGTTTTGGAGTTGTTTGGATTCCTTACAATCCCAATGATGTCGTTGGCATCATTTATAGCAATTATTGTAATTTCTATTGTAGGAATTATGAAAAACAGAAAGAAGGTTGTTGAAGTAGAACAATAACTACTCTACTTTATCCTTCTTATCAAAAAGATCTGCAAGTATTCCTGTAAAATCGATTGCAACAAGAATATCTGTAATCATATCGAGAATTCCCCAAACAAGAATCATTATTTTGTCGACTACCCATAAAAGTAGACTTCCAAGTCCTCGAAGGAACCATTTAATGAAGTGCCACAATGATGTTAGAAATTCCATGAACATATAAATATTTTACTATAGTTCGTTTACAGAACCTAATCTCGAGATATAAAATCTTAAAGATGGATAAAGTACGCGAACACTCTTCGGAAGAATCTCCTCGAGTTTTAAGAAGGAAAATTTATGGCCCTGTATGGGAAAGATTGAAATTGTTTGCTACTTTAAACGAAAAATCATTCAGAATTCTTTGGCTGTTAACCCAATATCAATCTCATCATTTTCATATTCCTTTTCCTGTTATTGTCTCAGAGCTTTACGCTATTATCGAAAAGAAAAATGGAACAACAAGATATCCTCCAACTAGGCAGCAAATTTTAGGAAAAATGTTCGAAAATAAAATGAAAAATTTTCAAGATTATTTTTCCAATTCAGGCATTGATATTGTTCAGTATGCTTTAAAAGCACCTATTGGAGATTTGCTTGAAGTAACTGAAACTTGTAGCGATGTATTCTATTCAATGGAAGGTTCGGTTCTTAAATTGAAAGAAAATGACTGGGAAACATTATTGAATGGATCAAAAAATGAACTAAAAAAGATGTCAGTTACAATTCCTCAAAAATGGAGAAAGTTTACTGAAAGATTTAATGGGCAATATCCACATCCCGAGATGGAATACGCCCAATTAGAACCTTAAACTAAACCTGAGCTCCTTGAACGATAGGAGTTAAGAAAGCGATCAAATCACTTAACTTTGAATATAAATCTGATGTCCCGCCCTCTAATGAAGTGAAATCTATGCAAGCAGTTCTAAGTCTTTCAGCCCTATCTAAAAGTGTATCAAAAAAATTTGCTCTGAATTCGGCATCTCTCCCTGACAAGTTCATCTTATTAAAATCCATGGAGCTATTTAATATCTCTGCTATCCTAATGGCATTCATGTTGTGGATATCACCTTGTGATCTTAATAGGTTTTGTGCAGCGTAATCGACCCCTCTAAGACCTTTTTCTTTACGTACTGCTTCAAGTTTTTGTAATGTCTCTTCTTCAATTGATACAAACTTAATTCTTAGTTTAGTTTGTAATTCAGCGACAGGTTCTGAAGGTCTTTCTTTTAGAGCAGGTGTTTCTGCTGTTTGAGTTACAGTTTCCACAAGTTGGGCAGTGGGTGCTTCAACTGTTGGATTATCTATAAGAGGTGCTGTAGTTGTTTCTAAAAGAGATTGAGGCTGTGACATAGGTGTTTCGGTAGTAGGATTTGTCATGGGATTTGGTTCGAGACTAAAGTTTGACATTGTAAAAATAGTAAAAATTAATGCGATTTACTTAAGGATAGCAGAAAACTGAAAATATCAAAACTTTGAAGAATACACCATGAGGGATTCGAACCCCCAACCTTCTGTTCCGAAGACAGATGCTCTATCCAGTTGAGCTAATGGTGCATGACTTGCTCTATAATTTTAACACAATAGAAGATAGATTTATGCTGCTGGCAAGAGTTTTGCGTATGGAATGTGGCCATCTTGAATCTGAATTGTAACTAAGCAATTCTCTAGATAAAAAGAGTACCCATTTCTGTCTAACACTACCGAAACTCCAGACTCCATATGATAAGGTGGTTGATAAGTATAAGATCTGTCACCAGCCTTAAATTCTCCTACAATTACATTATTAACACTACAAACGACTTTATCGTTTATTGAATCGATTTGTATAATATATTCAATTCCTTCGTGGGAAACGTGTGACATTATACAATCACCTTCAGGAAGTCTTTCGTGTTTTGAATAGATACTTGAATAATCCCCTTCTTTCTGTCTTCTACGGAATTCCTTGTATGATAACGGTTCTTCAGCTACATATAAGGTGTAACTTGTTTCGGTTAATTTTCCTAACCGTTCACCTCTTGTCTGTCTGTATAGCCATAGTTTGCCAACAGGCTCTCCGATTAAAGAATTTGGTATATCAAACCAGCTTTTATCCGGATTCATGTAAGTTTCTGTCCACTCTAAAGCATGAATATCTGAATGTCCAATCCTTGAAGTATGGGTATCTTTTACCATTTGACCCTCCTGAAAAGAGTAAGTGTAATCCTGAATTCCTATTACACTTTCAGATAAATCAAAGAATATTGTCCTGGAAATGGTTTGATCCTCGTAATGTGTAGCAATGTAATTCAAGGAAGTTCCTTTCTCATACTCGTGCATCACAAAACGCCTGTTGCTAATTTCTAGTCTTAGAGGTTGTTCAGCCATTATTATAATTTCAGGTCCATTGTTTGTTACGAGTTCGTTTGTTGTTTCATCAATATCGAGATTAACAGCATGAAGAACATTCACTGCGTATGTAATTCCACTTAATTGAAAAACTAAGTAATGCTTTCCAGATTCTGGAAGTAACATATCGTAAAAAGAATCAGGGCTTTCTCTATAATCTTCCTCTAACCTTGCCTTAATATGATCTATTAAGTATTCGGTAAGTTCGTTGGGATCTTCTATTCCCGAGTTATAGATATCATTTTGAATTAACTGGTTTACGAATCGATAGATAGGAAAAAATGCTGAATAACCCAAAGGAGGTTTTCCGATTTCTGTTTTATCAACTGTACTAGTCTCCATAAAAGATTTACAATATGGTGATTATATCTCACATCATGACGAAATCAATAGTTTTGGGTGGAGGATGCTTTTGGTGTACAGAAGCTGTTTTCCAGAGAGTTAAAGGCGTTACTTCTGTACAAAGTGGATACTGTGGCGGAGTGGAAGACAATCCAACTTATGAACAAGTAGCTTCAGGATTAACGGATTATGTTGAATCAGTAAAGGTAGAATACGATGATTCTGTTATCAATTTAGAAACAATATTTGAAATCTTCCTGAAAACTCACGATCCCACAACTCTCAATAGACAAGGAAACGACCTCGGAACACAATACAGATCTGTAATTTTTACTAACGATGCAGAAGAAATGTCGTTGGCAACAAAGGTAATAGAAAGAGTTGACGGAGAAAAAATTTATCCAGATCCTATTGTAACGACAGTAGATAAATTCGAGAAGTTCTACCCTGCAGAGGAATATCACGAAGATTATTACAATCAAAATAGAAATCAGCCTTACTGCAGAATAGTAATTGATCCAAAAATTAGAAAATTCTTGGATCAATTCAAAGATCAAGTTAAGTCTTTACCTTCACTTACTGGAAGAGCTAAAGTAGCTTCCTCGTATGAAATGGTTGGATTCAGCATTGTAGTAAATGCATCGAAATCTTCTTCTGAAAGGGAAACTGGCATCTCTCTGTATTCTTCTGAATCATAAATTGTAAAACCCACTTTCCCATGTTTCAATATTACAATTTCTCTAAACATATCCTCGAATGTAGTGTTGGGCGAAACTCTCGCTACTAAATATCTATATTCTTCATCTCTGATTGTTAAAGATAATCCAACTGTTGTATCGTTTCCTAAAACTATGTCCAAAGATACTGTTTCGTCTATTCCGTCAGAATCTGGCTCTTTATTCTCGTAAAAGGAAAGATTTCCTCCCCAAACAAAATCAATGTCATATAAAAACCCATCCTTCTCTATATCCCATCCTGGCAGATCACAAGCAATAGTCAGATATTCTTCTAGTTCATCGAAGGTAGTTTCAGGCGTTAGTACCGATAAAAACTCTCGTATCGCTGCAGAGTGAATCATTGTAAAAGCGTAAACCTGGTCACTTTCATAAAAAAATTCCACCTTCTGAGCTCTTGTTGCAACGATATCTTTTAGGTAACTTATCATCCTTCCAAAGTCTGCAAAATCATCTTTTGCATATATCACATCCTGAGCTTGTTGCTCTGAAATTTCAAATTGAATTGTTCCTTCGTAACCTTGCCCTAGTTGTAATCTTAACCATCCCTTAGAAACATCCATAGTGATCTGTCCCCATTCAAATTGAATGTTTTCTTTAGAAGCGTCTACGAAACTATGTTGTAAGTTATCGAAGTGATTCATAAACTTTGAGTAATAAGTAATACTAAAATGATGGCAAATTTAACCGTCAGTTTCCAGCCCTATAGTAAATTACTGATTAAGGCTATCTATTGGTATAATCAGTCAATGTCAAATTACGTAAACCTATACATTCATATTCCATACTGCAAGGTCAGGTGTAAATACTGCTCCTTTTACATTCGTCCGGGGACTCCAGAAAGAGTTGCAGACTATTTCTCAGCAATGAAAAAAGAACTCCTGTGGTTCAAAGATAGCCATGAAATATCTGGATTTACAACGATTTACTTAGGAGGTGGTACTCCATCTTTTGTCGAGGTTAAAGAAGTGGAAGATTTAATAGATTTTATACATGATAATTTTGGTCTATCACAACTAAAAGAGCTTGCTGTAGAAACTAACCCAGAGGATATTACTAAAGATAAATTAAGCCGCCTGCTTAAAAAAGGCATGACCAGGTTGAGTATTGGACTTCAAGCGTGGCAGAATTCGATTCTCAAAGATATTGGAAGGCAATATACTAATGAAGAATTTGTAGAAAAAATTAAAATTGTGAAGGATCTAGGAATCATAAATTTCAACATAGATCTAATTTTTGGGTTTCAAGGTCATAACATTGAGGAATGGATTGAATCTTTAGAAAAGGTGATTGCAATGAATCCGAACCATATTTCAACCTACTCTCTTGAAGTTGGAGACGATTCGACATTTGGTCTAATGAAGGCAAAGGGAAAGTATTCAGAAATCGAAGATGAGGGAAACAGGCAAATGTATGCAAAAGCTAGAGAAATGCTTGGTAGTTCAGGATACGTACAATACGAGATTTCCAATTTCTCTAAACCAGGATTTCAATCACAGCACAATTTAGATTTTTGGGAAGGAAACGATTATATTGGCATCGGAGCATCGGCGGTAGGAAGACTAAATTCGGTTAGAAAAGAAAATGTAAGGAGTCTAGAAAAATACATTAGGACAATTTCGGACAGTGCTGAGTGGTACAACGAAATTAAACTTTCTAGTGCTGACTTGGCTTTTGAATTGCTCTTAGTTGGGCTGAGAGATTTGAAGGGGATTGATGTTACTTTGATGAATAAAAAACACGGGATTGATCTATACAAATTCTTTGAAGAAAAGCTGAAAATCTCACAAAAAAATGGTCTTCTAGAGATCTCTGAAACTACTATCAAACTTACAGAAAAAGGATTGGATTTACAGAACCAAGTAGTGGATTCTCTTATCTAATAAGACTGTCCTGCATTCGCACACTTTGTGTTGGATTATATTAACTAAATTTCTTCTGAGTAATTTCGCACCATGTCTCTAGCAACAAATTACTGTGGATAATTACGTATAAATAATGTATTCGAATTACTAGGCATAGGAATACGGACACTTAGCTATTCTTCTTCCTGCGATACTACTTTATTGATGACATCTACTATGATCTCAGAAGTAATCCACTCAGGGAAACCTGCGACAAGTTTAAGGAATTGAGTCTGGTCTAGTATAAAATCACGAGATTTCTTATTCGCATTGGTAAAGAGTTTCAATTGGAAACTCTCACCCACCCTACTCATGTACAAACACCCATTGGCAGTTGGGAACTCTAACTGTTGAGGAATGATCTGTTGGCAAACTGTAGTATTAAACCTAGCTCCAATTGCTGTTAGGAAGGCAAGCATATCCACACAATTACGACTCCTCTGATAAAAGAAGTCAGTAACCAAAACATAGGTCGAAAGATTCAAATCTACATGTAAAATTACCGACTCTTGTATATGATTCGGTTGAAAAACAAACCCAGCTAATATCCTATCTTTGGAAATTCGGTCAAACCCAACTTCAAAGTCAGTTAGACAAAAGTAATCAGCAAATTCTTCGACAGTATCTACAGGGGTTTCCCAATCAGGACGTTGCATAGAGTTTTATTAACTATACAGTCGATATTATCACAGAATATTTTTTACACACTTGCAAGATGGATAAAAAATTACTATAGTATATATGCACTACTACTTAACTATGGCACTACAAAAAACTGCAAAAGAAGCTACTCCAATCTATGATGAGTCTTCAAATTTCTCAGTAATAAATACTGCTGTAATTCTGGTTTTAGTCATTTCGGCAATACTACTAATATTGTTTATAATTAATGGATAAACTTGAGGAACAACAAAATCAGATTGGATTAAACAAATGGTTCATCTTGATAACTGGAATAATTGTAGTTGTTGTTATTTTGTCGCTGTCTTCTTTTAGAGGAAAGATAGCTACTGACTTAAATAATATTTCAATTCCTCCCCAATCAAATGATGTTCAAATTCAAACAGGAGTTGGTTTGTCGGGAGGAACGATCACAAACACTGGAACAATTTCTTTAAACGCACCAATTTGTAATCAAACAAACGATAAACTTCAATGGAACGGAACTTCATTTATTTGTGTTGATGAAATCACTGGTAGTACATCAACTACTACTACTACAGGGACTGACAATCAGACTCTATTCTATTCAGGAGGAAATTTAACAATTTCAAATGGAAACACAGTCACAATTCCAATAGGTGGAACCTCAGGTATTACAAGTATTACAGCAGGGGCTGGACTATCGGGAGGTGTGATAACAACAACTGGTACTATTGCTCTAAACGCACCAGCTTGTGCATTTGGCGAAACACTAACATGGAATGGATCAGTTCTATCATGTATTTCTACAGCAGGAGGTGGAACTCTGGATGATGCGTATGATTTTGGTGGACCAGGGGTAGGAAGAACTATTTTTGCTGACGCTGGAGCTGTATCTATTATTACACAAGGAACAATATTCCCAACAGTGGCTAATGATTTTGAAATTTTAGGAGATGGAACTACAACGACAGCAGGATCTGGTATAGGCTTCACGAACTTAACTTTCCCAGGGGGAGAAGCTTACATTCAGGTATTTGGACCCGATGCATCAACATATACTTCTGGGTCACAAGGTTCACTTATATATCAACATGATCCAATCAACCCTCTAAACGATGTATTTGTAATAGGAATAGCTGATTCCCCATTTAATAATGTATCTGCATTAGAATTTTCTGATTCAGGGGAAACCAACTTATCTTCGGGTGGACCATTAGGGTTATCGACAAATAATAATTTTAGTTTGCAGGCTATTGAACAAGTTTACATTTACGGTGGAAGTACGAATACAGATCCAGGTAACTCGCCAATAAGACTTATAGGTGCATCTACATCTGGGTATGATATTTTAGACTTGTGTGCACCATCTGTTCCAGTTTATGGATGTATTAAATTTACTGCAGGAGGTGAACTCGATCCTAATGGATTTGTCGATGGTTATGCGGGATCTTTATATGTTGCTTCTCAGACAGGTGTAACAGGTGCTAATGTATTATGGGCAAATATTGGAACTGCAGGGGTAAATAATAATCAATGGGTTCCGATTGGGGACGTTGGAGGAGGCGGCGGAACTTTGGATGACGCTTATGATTTTGGTGGTCCAGGAGCTGGCCGAATAATTAATCTGGATCAAGGTGCTGTTGAATTAAGAACATCTCCTTCGGCAAACGTGCCACTTAATGAAAGAATTGCATTTAAAGTTGTTGGAGATGGTTCGGCACCAGGTTTCTCACAGACAGCTGGAGTTGGGATAGTTAGAAATATAAACCCTGCTTTCCCTGGGGCGGAGGCAACAGCATTTCTATTCTCTAATGATATAGATAACTTTACAACAACACCTGGATACGGTTTCCTTCAGTATGCTGATGCAGGTGGAGGAAATAATATAATGGTTGTTGGAGCAGGCTCATCAACTACTGATATTTACGGTACTTTATTCGTATCGGCATCTGGAATTGTAGTCAATGGGGGTGAGGCATTAGTTGGTTCTAATGGGAGTGGTAGGAGCGCAGCTTTAGGTTCTGGTAACGGAGATGGTTCAGGGGATGGTGGTAGTGTAAGTATCTATACCGGTGCAAATGGAGTTTCCGGAAACCAGACTGGGGATATATTTATGTCTACAGGTTCTGCGAATGGACTTAGTAATGGAAACTCAGGTCAGATATCGATCTCAACAGGTTCATCTGCTGGAACAGGTTCTAGTGGCACAGTAAATATAAGTACAGGCTTTGCGGATATGCTCAGTGGTAGCGTAAATATTTATTCTTCCAACGCTGGAAATGCCTTAGGTACAGCTGGAAATGTTAATCTAACGGCAGGTGCTTCATACAGTGGAGGAAATATAAATATTAATGGAGGTCAATCGAGTAACCCGTTTGCAACAAACGGTAATGTTTGGCTTTCGGCAGGTATTAATACATCTTCGACCATTGGGTCAGCGAGTATTCAATTGTTTGGTTCAACACAAAATTCTGGAGGCGATGTAAGTATTAACTCATCTTTCTCGGCAGGAGGACTAAGTAGTGCATCAATTCAATTAGGTGGAACAGATACTTCGGTTTCTCAGGCTGCGACAGTCAATATCAATGGAGGAAACAATAACACTTTCACACCGGGGGGAGGAGGAAATGTAAATATAAACGGGGGTAGTGCAACAGTTGGTTTAGCGGGAAGCGTTAATATCTCAACAGGTTCATCATTCTCTGGAACTCCAGGTGACTTAAACATGGCTACAGGATCAGCGGCTGTAGCTAATGGATCCGGAAATATTAACATGTATACAGGGAACGGTAATACTGGTTCTGGAACAATTACAATTGCTACTGGAACAGCTAACTCTGTAGGAAATGCTGGTGGAATAAATATTAATACTGGAAATGGGGGTATAGCAGGTGCAGGTGCTGGAGGGGACATAACATTAAATACAGGAGGAGGTTCCGTAGGTTCAAGTGATTCTGCTGGTCGATTTACATACAATGGAGGTTCTGCAGATGTGACAGGAACTGGAGGAGGTGCATTCTTTAATCTAGGTGCTTCTGTAAATGGTACTGCAGGTGAATTCTTTGTGCAGGGGGGTAGTGCTAGCGGTACAGGAATTGGAGGAGGTATTACGCTACAAGCAGGTGCTGGATCAGCAAGTCAGGGAGGTAATATTAGCATAGCGGCAGGAGGCTCAGCAGCTAGCATTGGAGGAGCCGTGGTTATAACATCAGGAGACGGTAGTATTGTTGATGGAGATGTGTTCTTCCAAATTGCAGGTACAAATGTTATTAGAATTCATCAATCAAGGAATATAGACCTAACTGGTATGGTAAGTTCTGTAAATCCTTCTACGCAGTATTTATGTTTAGATGCGAGTGGAAGAATGATAGCTCAAGCCGGTGTATGTAATGTTTCTTCTGGTAAATATAAATCAGATGTTCAGGATTTGGAAATTGGATTAGAAGAACTTATGAATTTGAGACCTGTTAGTTTTATATTCGATCCTACGGGAACTCCAAGTCTAGGATTCATTGCGGAGGAAGTTGCAGTAGTTGATTCAAGATTGGCATTCTCACGAAACGGAGAAATCGAAGGAGTTAACTATGAGTTGATCTCTGCTCTACTAACAAATTCCATCCAAGAACAACAAAAAGTAATTTCAGATATCGAGACTAAATTGGAAGAGTTAGGTTCACTCCCAGAAAATGATAACGAAGTTAATGTATCTGGGATTAATCAGAATCTTGCGGATTTAACATCTCAACTAAACGATTTCAAATTAAGTTATGAAGAATTTAAATCTCAAATTTTAAGTAATATAGAGTATCCTGGGTTAGAGGAAATTGAATTAGAAAGCGAAAATATAGAAACAGAGATTGCAGAAACTTCTGAATTTTTAAGTGCTTCTTTTGCTGGAGTTGTAAATTTTAAAGACCAAGTTACATTCTCAGCAAACAATATCGGAAAAGTAAAGATACTAGGTGGAACATCTGAAATTGCTGTAACTTTTAGTAAACCACTCACTTCTGCTCCAATAGTTACTGCAACTTTGGCTTCAAATACTTCAGTTGGAGAATACTTTATTGATGAGGTTACGGCTTTCGGTTTTAAGATCAAACTATTTTCTGCTGCTGTAACTGACATAGACTTTAACTGGATGGCTTTTGCTACACTCTAAAATTCTCCCAAATATCTCTTGAAATGTCCCTTTATTTTCTCTATATTGTAATAGCACTAACTTATTTTTATTTATCATGGCCTCAAAAAAACAAGATGAGCAATACGATGTAGAGTCTAAGAACTACTCAATTGTAAATGTTGGAATTACATTGATTCTTATCATTTCTGCTTTGGCCTTATTACTGTTTCTAATTAATGGATAATGTCGAAAACCAAATAGGTATTAATAAATGGTTCATTTTAGGTTTTGGAATAATCACGCTAATAATTGTATTAGTATTAGGTTCTCTTCGTTCTAACTTAACAAATCAAATCGGTGATCTATCAAACAGTGGAGGTACAAATATTAGAATTCAAACAGGTGCTGGGTTAAGTGGAGGTACGATTACAACTACAGGAACTATATCCCTAAGTGCTCCCGTTTGTAACCAAGCGACAGATAAACTTCAATGGGATGGTTCGAACTTTGTTTGTGTAGACGAAGTAACTGGAACCACTACACCAACTAACCCGACGAATGATGACGATCAGCAAACTCTTTACATATTAGGTAATACTTTAGGAATTACAAACGGTAATACTGTAAACCTACCAGTTGGAGGCTCTTCTGGAATTACAAGTATTACGGCTGGTAACGGATTGAATGGCGGAACGATTACAACTACTGGAGTAATTTCTTTGAATGCTCCTACCTGTGCATTAGGAGAAACTCTTTCGTGGAATGGTACAGTATTATCATGTGTTTCTGTTGCCGGAGGTGGAACATTGGATGATGCATATGACTTTGGTGGTCCAGGAGCAGGTAGAATTGTTACTACAGATGCAGGAGCTGTGCAGTTTACCGATGTTAAGACAGGAGGATTTGCAGGATACGATCCTTCTTTTGTAATTGTCGGAGATGGTACAGTAAACAATTCAAGCCTGAACGGTATTGCGATGGCAAAAATGGATGTTCAAGGTGGTGATGATGGAAGTATCTTACTGTTTGCCGATGATGTAAACAATTTCACAAACGGATATTACGGATTTAATTCTTTCTCTGCATTCCCAGGTGCTGAATTTTACCAATTAGGATTTTCTGATGGGGCTACAAGATATGGAAACATTCTCATGATGAATGGATTAATGCAGATACAATCTGAAAACGGAAGTGGTATGGATATTCAATCAGATCAGGATTTATTCATAACTTCTGTAAACGATACTGTAAGAATTAGAGGTCAGGCTCAGTCAAACGCAGGTGCTGTTTTGATACAAAATCAAAATATGGCTAATCCATCAAGAGTATTATCATTAGACCCAGCTACTGGAAGTGGAATTACACAATTGGTTGGTACTGGTGATCCGGAAGGTGTAGAGAATGCAGATAGTGGAAGCGTTTTCTTTAGAACTGATGGAGTCGGTGGTTCTCAGCAATTGTACGTTAAAACAACTGATGGTAGTAACACTGGTTGGGTAGCTCTTGGAGCAGGAGGTGGATCTGGTGGAACTCTTGATGATGCATACGATTTTGGAGGCCCAGGTGCTGGACGAACAATATTTACAGATTCAGGTTCCGTAGAATTAATAGATTCAATAGGCGCTGTTCCTTTTGGATATGACCCAGCATTCAGTGTTGTTGGAGATGGGGTTGGAATTAACACAGCAGGGGCTGGCGTATCTATGGGTAGACTGGATTTTGGTCCATTTACAGGAACTGGAATGATTTATTCAGTAGATGTGAATAATTTCACTTCTACAACATTCGGATATCAAATCTTTGCAGACTCTCCAGGAAACGAATTCTTTAATATAGGACTTTCAGACGGAGGAGGTTCAGATTTCGGAACATTATCTTTTGATCCGTTTAGTGTTAGTCTTACTGCTTCAGGACCAACATCGTCACTTAACTTTTACTCAACAGCTCAGACTGGCATTAGCGCATCTGCTACAACATCTACAACTGGTTCCGTATTCATTCAAAACAATGATGTAACCAATCCTTATGGAGTTGTTTCGATGGGAAATAGTTTTGGATCAATGACTCACAATGTCGGCAATGGAGATCCGAATGGAATTGTGGACGGATTTATGGGTAGTGTTTACTACGATGTTTCTGGATCTGGTGCTATGCCGATGTGGGTTAAAGAAACTGGAGCAGGAACTAACACTGGTTGGGTACAGCTAGGAGGTGGAGGAGGTGGTGGTGGCACTCTGCAAGATGCATATAACTTCGGTGGCCCAGCTGCTGGAAACGACTTACAAGTAGATGTGCAAGGTTTGAGACTTACTTCTTCTGGCCCGGGATTCTTAAACGCTGCAGGAGCATTTTCAGATACTCTCTTCTATACACAAACAGGAGGTACAAATAATTCGTTCTTAATAAGAGATGATTCTGATGGAGTCAGATTGACATTTGCCTCTGAATTGTTCAACGGTGCAGCAAATTATTACGATATGTATTTCCAAGGAATCGTGGATAATTTCTCGTTAAGGAACGGTATAACTGGTGCTGGTTGGACAATGTTTAATCAAGGAAACAACCTTCAGTATTTAAGCAACTCTTTACAACATGACGGAATACTACAGATTACAAATGCTGGTCAAACTCAAAATTCCTTTATGAACTTCAATAATAATGGTGGTACAACTGAGATCTATTCTGGTGCTGGTACACCAGAAAATGTTCTATTTGGTTACCAAGGAAGTATTTACATGCGAACTGATGGTGGGGCGAACGAACAACTGTATGTAAAAACTACAAATAATGGCTTCAATACCGGTTGGGTAGCGTTGGGTTCAGGAGGATCTGGAGGAACTCTGGATGATGCATACGATTTTGGAGGCGCAGGGGCAGGGAGAATTATTGATGTAGATTCGGGAGTTGTTGAGCTTAATGCAACATCAAATGCTATACACGCAACAACGCAAAACAATGCTAGTAATCAAGACATTTTTACAGCTTCAAACCCAAATGGATCCGGATTTGCTTTGCAAACCTACGTAAACGGCGGAGGTCTATGGTTCTCTGATAGTTTTGGAGCTAACGTCGCTCGAACCGTATACGATGGTTCTTTTGATAACTTCTCTATAACAAATCAGGCTAATAACGTTTTTAGAATGACTGGCAATAGTACAATAATACAGTCAACGGCTGGCTTGGCGAACGATCCTGTTCTAACAATTAATAGTAATGGGCCATTTTATCCTACGATTTTAAGATTAGGAACTACAGGAGGTGCTGCTTTTGTAGATCAGTTAATTGGTACGGGAGATCCAGAAGGAGGCATCCTTGCGAATAGCGGAAGTGTATTCTTTCGAATGGATGGAGTTGGAGGCAGTCAACAACTATACGTAAAAACAACAGATGCAAGTGTTAATGGGTGGGTGGCTCTCGGTGCTGGAGCAGGAGGAACTTTAGATGATGCATACGATTTTGGTGGACCTGGTGCAGGTAGAATAATAACTGTTGATTCTGGAGCTGTAGAAATTAATGGTGTAAATGAAGCTCTACTTGTGTCAACTCAAAATATTGTGAGTAATCAAAACATTATTCAAGGGTACAATACTAATGGCTCGGGTTTTGAATTAATTACTTCACCAAACGGTGGTGGAATAAGATTTCTAGATATGCCTAATACAAACTTTGCTAACCTTACATACCAAGGAGTAACCGATGAGATATTGCTTTCTAACGATACTGGTACGATATTCAGACAACAAGGTGTCAATACATTTGTAATAGGATCTAGTGCAGGTTCTTCAATAATGAATGTTACAAATACATCTGGACCAGGAACACTCAGGTTATCTGGAACAGGTGCCAATACCATAGATCAGCTAGTTGGAATTGGAGACCCAGAGGGTGTTCATTTGGCAAATAGCGGAAGTTTGTTTTTTAGAATTGATGGTGTAACAAATAGAGAACATTTGTATGTGAAGACACAGGATTTTTCAACGAATGGATGGTTAGGAATTGGCGGTGGAACTTTGGATGATTCATACGATTTTGGAGGACCAGGTGTTGGAAGAACAATTTTAGCAGATTCAGGAGCCGTGAGAATTCAAACTGTAACTGGTGGACCTGTAGTCGCTCTAAATATTCACGACAATGCCACATCGGCTGGCTTTGATTTGTGGACAGACGTTGGCCGTAGCATGTTAGACTTTACGGGCACAATAAATAACGAACTTAATTCTAACGGAGATCTTTCAGTAAACACACTTTCAGGAAACTTGTTTTTAAACGCACGAGATTACGCATCGCTGATCACTACTAATAACGACATAACTATCGATTCTGCAGGCAGCTTAACACTTGGTTCTGCTGCGTTTTCTACAGTATTCTTCACAAATGGACAAGAAAGAATGCGAATAGCAAATAATGGAAATGTAGGAATAGGAACTTCAGGACCAAACTATATGTTTGTAGTTGAGCAAGATGTAGATGCGCAAGGGTTTGTAGAATTTAGAAACAACAATTCAGGACTAAACGCGGCCTCATCGATGATGTTCTCAAATAACAATGCAGGAATTGGTTTTATTCAAGCAAACTCTACTTTAAACGGATCGCTTGGAGGAACTGAGTCGTTTAATGTAAACACCATGGCTACATATCCATTAACTTTGGGTACAAATAATACTGTACATGTGTTTGTTAACGGAATAAATGGGAACGTTGGTATACATAATGTGTCGCCTACAAGTCAATTACATGTTGGAGATTTCCTAGACCCTGCTTTATCCACAGTAGCTACTTTTGAAAATAGTTCGGGTACTTGTACCGTGGCACCAGATGGTGCTTTTGGTTCATTTGGATGTACTTCGGACTCGAGATTGAAAAATACTATTTCTGACTACTCTACTTCGGCTTTAGACACAATATCGCAATTGCAGGTGCGAAATTACTATATGAACAACGATCCTTCGAACGAATTGAAGTTAGGATTTATTGCTCAAGAAGTTCAATCGGTTGTACCTGATTTAGTTAAAGTAGGAGCTGACGGATATCTTCAAATTAAAGTAAACGGATTTACCCCTTACTTGGTTAAAGCAATTCAAGAATTAAATGAAGATAATATTAGAATTCAAGCTGAGATCGATCAACTAAAAACACAATTAGACGGAACTGATGTTTCTGAGTTACAAACTATGGCATCTGATTTGAATACATCACTAACAAATATAAAAAATGATATTGATTCACTCGCAACAAATTCATTTGATATAACCGCAATAAACCAAAGGATTTCCGATTTAGAAAACCTGATTCAATCTATTCCGGTGGCACTAAGTGGAAATGCTACTATTGCGGGAGGCAACAATTCAATTCGTGTAAACTTCTCTACTCCATTAACAAAAATTCCATCAGTAACTATTACACCTGTTGGAATAAATGCTGTATACTATGGAATAGAAAATGTAAATCAAAATGGTTTTGATATTGTAATACAACCAGTATCAACATCGGATATTTTATTTAACTGGATAGCTTTATAGTAATCCAACTCATAGGAAACTATGAATATTAATTTAATCGTATGAATGGAAGATCAGTCAAACTAAACTTAGATAAGTCTACTCCCGCTGCACCTAGGCCAACTACTAGTTCTGCAGGTGGTTCATCAAGAGGGGGTTTATCTATTTTAAAAAGTTTATACAATATGAAATTTTTACTTGCTGCGATTGTAGTATTACAGCTTGTAACATTATTCGTAATTGTGAACCCAATTAATTTACTTAGTCAGTTTAATGCTGTCAAAGTAATAAATAGAGTTGGAAGTTTAACGCAAGTTCCACCTACAGAAATTCCTGTAATGGCAGTGATTGGAGATGGAAGTTTACCAAATGTGGAAGATTTGAAATCACAGAGTGAAGCAAATGCAGTAGTTTACAAAGATGCTCAGAATGGAGACCATGTTTTAGCTTACTCAACAAAATTGGTAATTTATAGAGGAGGAGAAGACAGAGTTATTTATGATGGAGATAATCCAACTACTCTACTTCAGAAATCTCAACAGGCGATCTTAAACCAGTTTGTTGCTAAGTCAAAAGAAGCTGGATTAATTGCTCAAGATGAAGACGAAGTTCCTCAAGTTTCATTGGTAACAGATGCTGATTTGTTCAGACAAAGTAGCGGATCTGCAGCATTCTATGCAAATCTACAAACTGGAGATGTTGTTGGTACATATGCAAGCAAGTCTTTGATTATTATCTACAGACCATCAACTAATGCAATTGTATCTAGCGGAAGTTATTCTACTAGTATCAACTAATTTGTTGAATAAAAATGTTAAACCCACCAAAGCTTCGGCACAGGTGGGTTTTTCATGGCGTAAATGGGGATTGGTGTAATATAATCTACCGACATGGGAACTGAAGAAACAACTTATAATCGATTTATTCTGCCGAGTACTGATCCAAAAGGAGTAAGATTCACGCATGAAAATTCTTTGGGGAAGCTAGAAATTGACAGAACAAAAGCTACTATCTATATTCAACTGAAGGATCAGTCTGTTTTTAGCGAAGATGGCCTTCCTTCTGATTTTATCCAAAAATTATTTTATGAATATGATTATCTTTCTTATTTCGTCCCTACGGTTCAGATAAGCATAGAGGGTCAGATGAGGTCAATTAGAGTATGCGTTATAGAATTTGAAATCGATGAGATATGCATACCTTTTTTATTTGTACTACCAGAACCTTTTAATCCAAGAGGTACAAAAAAATCTGTCTTCTATGGAATTGATAAATCTCAATATCTTTTTGAAGATATACCTATTCAAATAAGTGAAATTCTCAAAAAACTTTTGTATATATACTTTAATTCTTGCAACCCTGCGGACAGACATTCATCATCAGTGGATTTACCCAGATCACAGCATGTTAGAGTAAATGTAGGTGTTTTGAAACGAGAAGAGTTGGAAAAGTTTTGGAACATCACAAATCAAATGACTTCTATAGTAGCTAATCCGTTATTTAAAGTATCGCAAGATCCTGAAGACGATAGTTTAGTGTTCTCTCTCTATTCTCCATTTACCATGTTTTAAACTAAGGAATTTGTTGGTAAACTGAACTTAGTTAATAAACCCAAATGTTGTCGTTAAATTCAAAAACTGAAATTAAAAAGGAAGTGAGAGTCGACCAAAGTAAAGCTGTTATTGCAATAGGACTTAGTGTTGTAGCAATTTTACTTTCAGTAATTTTATTTTTAAACAGAGATAGCTCCCAAAATTTAGATTTAAAAATCGAATCAGAATACCAAGCAGTTTTCCTAGAAAATGGGCAGGTGTATTTCGGCAAAATAGATAAAGGTTCTTCAGATTTAAACTTCATAGTTCTAAAAAACGTTTACTATCTTTCTAATCAGTCGGAATCTACATCATCAGATATCAATTTGATTAAGTTGGGAGACGAACTTCACGGACCTTCAAATCGAATGGACATAAATCTTAGTAAAGTCTTATTTATAGAAGATTTAAGCCCTAGCTCAAAGGTTTTATCGGCAATCAGAGACGCAGAATAAAACTATTGATTTCGTTTTAAAATTTGTATATGCTGTATAGAGTTAACGCTCAAATGTGCAGGAAATTACACTTGTAGAAAAGGATTCGGACAAAAAAACATCGGACAAAGTCCAAATTGATGTTGAAAAGAAAGAATCAAAAGGCTGGAAATTTACGATCATATTGCTAAATATAATAATTGCACTATTGCTAGTTTTACTTTGGTTGAATGGACCATTCAGATGATTCTGTAACAAAACCTACTAAGCAGAAGTTCAGTGTTTATGAACTTGTATCTCTCGACCGCTTTAAACTCCTACGAAATTGGTATGTTGTAACCCTTGTCTTAATTATTATCCTTATACTTCTCTTAGGATGGGGAGCATTTTCAACTGGTAATACCACAGTAAATCCAGGCGGAAATTCATCACCTGTTCAAGGAGGAGATTTAATTACAGTTAATCAGGTTAATAACGGTTATACAGTTAGTTTTAACAAAGTATGTTCTACTAACGAAATATTAAGGTGGAGTGGAGTTACTAATACTTGGGAATGTTCCACAGAAGGAACAGGAGGATCCAATACGTATACATCAGGTGAAGGTCTAGAATTAACAACAAATCAATTTTCTGTGGATTCTCCAGCCTGTACTTTCAATGAAAAGTTATCATGGACAGGAACAGCATTTGTTTGTTTACCTGATTTAGTAGGATCTGGGAGTGGAGTTGATAATGATAGCCAAACATTAGGTTTGGCTGGGAATATTCTATCGATTTCTAACGGAAACTCGGTATCTTTACCTACAGGAGTTACACTTATAAATACTGGAAACGGTCTGACTGGAGGCCCAATTACAACTACAGGGACAGTTTCTGTAAATGCTCCTACCTGTCTACCAACAGAAAGACTTTCTTGGAACGGAACAGCATTTGTTTGTTTACCAGCAGCTGTAGGCGCAGGAATTACAGATGTTAATGGTGAAACTGGTCCTTCAATAACCCTTGCTTCAACTGGTCCGATTTCAGTTGCAACAGCTGGAAACACAGTCACATATGGCCTAACTGCCTGTGCCTTAGATCAGGTATACATGTTTAACGGAGTAAGTTGGGCTTGTACTGACACCTCTGCTCTACCCTTAACAAACCTTTTTAATCTTGATAGAACTACAGGATTTACATCAACAGTAAATGGCGTTGCTGCTAATGAAGCTTTAGCTGCAGGAACTTTGACTGAACTACTAGGTTTCGATACATTGGGTAATCCAGCATATCAAACAGTTTCTTCAATTTTAACTGGAGCAACTACTAATGTTTTTACAACAGCAGGAAATGTTGCAACAAGCACAGTAAATGGTGTTGTAAGTTTTGACGACATAATAAATTCAAATGTTTTAACTGTAGATTTAGCAACAGGATTTACTTCAACAGTAAATGGAATAGCATCTTCACAGGCAATACCAGCAGGAACAATCACTGATGTGTTTGGATTCGATGCTGGTGGAAATGGTGTAAATCAAACAATTGGTAGCATTTTGGCAGCAAATACAACTAATACATTAACTTGGACTCAAGCTGGAGGAATCACTTCAACAGTGAATGGCGTGGCAGATACTGTAGCAACTCCTGCAGGAACAATTGTTAATCTTCTAGGTTATGACGCAGGAGGTAATCCAGCGAATCAGTCAGTTGCTACTGTACTAAGTGGAGCAACTACTAATGTTTTAGACTCACTAGGTAATGTAATGACTTCAACTGTAAACGGAATTTCAGATACAGCAAATATTATTAACTCAGTTAACTTTAACTTGGATCTTGCAACAGGCTTCACGACAGATGTTAACGGAGTTAGTGATAATCAACCAATTGCAGGAGGAACTATTGTTAATGTTCTGGGTTTTGATGCAGGTGGAGTAGCAGTTAATGAAACAATTGCTTCAATTTTAACTGGAAATACTACTAATGTATTCACAACAGCAGGGAATGTTGCAACAAGCACAGTGAATGGTGTTGTAAGTTTCGATGACATAATAAATACAAATGTTTTAAATCTTGTAGGTTCAAATCTAGAGAGTGTTGTTAATGGTGTAACCAGCAACACTGTTGATCTTTCTACTCTTCCTTGCGTTGCTACTAGTTCATTCTTCTGTCAGGATGGTAACCTTTTTGGTACAACGGGTACGTTAGGAACAAATGATAACAACGATTTGGTTTTGGAAACAAATGGTCTAGAAAGATTGAGAGTTATGGCTGGAGGAAATGTTGGAATAGGTAGCAACAATCCCGCAACTTTACTTTCGAATGCATCAGGTAGTATTACTGATCAAGGTGGAGTTGGTCAACATCCTGTAGGAATTTTCTGGCAGATCGGTGGTCCAATCACACCAGGGTATACTGCTACATTCCACAACGGAACACCTGGCGTAGGTGCTAATGGATTGTTAGTAAGGAACGAGACTGCAATAGGTACTTCTATTTTTACAGCAAACAATGGTGGTGTTGATAGGTTCACAATTTTCGGCAATGGAAATATTTTAATGAGTAGCTATCCAAATACAAGAGATGATGCACCGGCTGTACTTAATATTCTTTATACTGATGCGGCAGGAAACTTATTAAGTAAGGACGCGAGTACATTTCTATCTGGAGCAACGACAAATGTTCTCGACTCATTAGGTAACACAATGACTTCAACAGTTAATGGTGTATCGGACACTGCTACTATAATAAACAGTAATGTATTCTCCCTGAATCTTGCTGGTGGATTTACATCTAATGTTAACGGCGTTTCTTCAAATGTGGGAGTTCCAGTTGGGGTGATTTCTAACTTACTTGGATTTGATGCAGGTGGTAATCCTGTAAACTCAAGTTTAGCTAATCTTCCGTGTGATCCTACAGGTGATTTTTTCTGTCAGGATGGAAATTCATTTGGTACAAGCGGTGTTTTAGGTACTTTAGATAATTTTGATCAAACATTTATTAGGAATGCTGTAAGTATTGCAAGAATAACTGCAACAGGATTCGATCCTGAGGTAGATAATACATTTGATTTAGGAACACTAACTAATAGATGGGCTTCCTTAGAACTTGGCCCTGGAAGTCTAAATATCACATCAACAACAGGAACTTTGGGAGCAGGTGCAAATTATACTTCTTTAAATCAAGGGTTTGCATCGCCGGGTTCAGCAACTATACACACAACAAACTTTGGAACAAATACTGCAGGTAATTTTGGTGGGATGGCATTTCTTTCTGATAGAAACATTGGACAAGGAGTAGAACAGGCATTTTATTTCGCAACAAAGCAAAATCTTAGTGCAAGTGACGAAGTCTTCCAAATAGAGAACGATTTATTTGGAATTCCAACTCCGTTGGTGACAGTTATGGGAGATGGAAGAGTTGGAATACTTTCTACTGCCCCTACAGCGTTGCTTAGCATTGATCAAGGTACAACTGGATTGACTGGTAACTCAGGTCTTTCTATGATGGGTGTTACGTTAGACCCAGCATTATCTGTTCTAGGAGAAGGGAGAATGTACTTCAACTCTGCATTAGGAGGTTTCCAGTGTTCTGAAAACGGTGCAGCATATTTTGATTGTTTTGGAGCTGGTGGAGTTAATTCAGTTACAGCAGGGTTAGGTTTAGTAAATTCTGGAACTGGAGTTGATCCAATAATAGATGCTCAGATTCAAAATGGTTTGAGTTTCTCTGGAGACTTTATCGAATGGGGTGGTACTCTACTACACAATACAACAATTACGAATAATGGGTTCTTACCAACCTTTGATAGTGGAAGTTTAACTGGTACAAAGGGATTGCAAGTAACTGGAGATTTAACAGTAACTGGAGTAATCGATCCAATTGCATTAATGTTCTCTGATCCAGGAATTGGGGTTACTGATTATCAGATTGGAGTAACAACAGTTGGAAATTCAAGACCAATATTTGTTTCAAATAGCGTAAATCGAACAGATGCTTTCCAAGTTAGAAAAGAGGATGATACTGCAACAGTAATATCTGTAGATACTCTTAACAATAGATTGGGTGTAGGATTTAATAACACTACTCCACATTCAACTTTGAGTACAAATGGAAGTTTCTCTGTAAACTACGAAGACTCTTCTGGTGGAAGCATTAACTTAGATGAGCTAAATCAAACAGTAGTGTTGACAGGTCCAGCAGTAAGCGCGAATTTACCATCAGCAGGCGGGTTAGCAGGACGAATCTATACAATAAAAAATGAATCTGGATCTACTTCGGGAGTGAATCCTATGGGCTTAGAAACAATAGATGGTCTTTCCGGAGCATATGCTTTGGATGATATGAATGCTGTAACTTTAATTTCTGATGGTGCTAATTGGCATGTAATTGGATCTACAGGATCTGCAGGAATAATTTCGATAACAGCTGGAGATGGTCTCAGTGACACAGGTACTCTTACAAATCCAATATTAAATGTTTTAGCTGATAATGGTTTACAAGTAGATGCAGCCACCGATAGAGTTAGACTAGGAGGCGCAGTAGGATCTCCGGAGGCTACAAATGCATCATTACTATTTAATACAGAAGTACCTTTGGCAGGATCCAGCATCGGGTGGTCAGGTCAGGGAAATTTTGGAATTGGAGTTGCAGCACCACAAGAAAAATTACATGTGATGAGCGCGGGAGATCCTAGTAACGTATTATTTGAAGGTACTTTAAATGGAATGGCTGTTCCTACAGTATTCTCTTCTACAACTAGAATGTACTGGGCTCCTGGTAGAGGAGCATTTAGAGCTGGAACCGCTACAATGGGTCAGTGGGACAACTTCAATGTTGGAGATAACTCAGCAGCTTTTGGATTAGATACTACAGCTTCTGGAGCAAATTCTTCTGCTTTTGGCCAGAGCACTTCAGCGACTGCTGCGGGTGCTTCAGCTTTTGGAGTTAATACGACAGCTAGTGGAATCAACTCTGCGGCATTCGGCTTTAATACTCAAGCAACTAATCAAGGTGCTACTGCATTTGGCCAGAATACACAAGCAAATGGTATGAATTCGATTGCTGCTGGAAATGGAACTTTTGCTTTTGGAACAAATTCAATAGCGTTTGGTCAAAGTAGTGCAGTAGACATGTCTAGTGAAAATACAATTGCAGGAGGTAATACAAATGTTGCAATAGGAGCCTCTTCTAACTCAGCACTGTTTGGGCAAAGCAATAACCTTAATGGAGCATCTGCAGCAATAGTAGCAGGAGTTGGTAACACAGTAAGTGGTGCCACTTCATTTACAATAGGAGAAGCTAATACAAGTACCGGCCAAAGGGGGATTGTTTTTGGTCAAAACAACACAACTGTACCAACCACCAACAATTCTATAGTTGGGGGCCAGGGAAACAATAATGTAGATGCAGAAAACTCAGCAGTTTTTGGAGTTACACAAACCGTAAGTGGTCAAAGAGTGGTTGTTGGAGGACAATTTAATCAAGTTAACTTTTCGAACGATGTCGCAGTTTTTGGACAAGGAAATCAAGTCCAAAATCAAGGGTCGATTACAGGTGGTCAAGCCAATCAAAACTTCTCCAACTTTAGTCTTGTTGGTGGAATGATGAATCAGGTGAGCGGATTGCAACATTTTGCAGCCGGCCAACAAAACCAAATAATGATGGGATCTGAAAACGCTGCGACATGGGGCTTTAGTAATGAGGTTGTTAATTCTTATGGTACTGCTTTCGGAAACAATAATATTTCTTCAGGTACAGGAGCAACTGCATTTGGTCAAAATACTACTGCACAAGGAGAATACTCAACCTCATTTGGACAAGGTAATACTGCTTCTGGAAATAACTCATTAGCATTTGGTCAAAATACGCAGGCAACATCATTCGGTGCAACGTCTTTTGGAAATAATACACAAGCCAACGGACCATTCTCTGTGGCTGCAGGAACAGACAATATAACAGGAAGTATCTCTTCTATAGTTTACGGTTCATCGAACAATATTGATATGGGTAGCGACAGCACTTTAGTCGGTGGTAATTTAAACCAAAGTCAAACATCTGTTAACTCTATACTTTCAGGTCAAGGTAACACAATGACAGGCTCAAACAGGTCTTTAGGAATTGGTCAAGGTAATTCAATTACTGGTACAGATTCTATAACAACTGGAAATACGAATACTAATGGGGGACAGAATTCAATTGTATTTGGATCTTCTAATACTTTAATGCCATTTGGGGTAAATACTATTCTAGGTGGATCTAATAACAATAATATTGGAGTGAATGATGGCGCCATTTTTGGATTTAATCAAATGGCAGCAGGAGCAAGAATAGTAGCTGGTGGACAAAGTCATCAAATTTTCGGTGCAGACGATTCTGCAGTTTTTGGACAAGCTAATCAAGTTACAGGTCAGGCTTCCCTTGTATCGGGATCTAGTAATACTGTTCCAGCATTTTATTCGCTAGTAGGAGGTTCAGGAAACAACATTCAGGGTTCTACAAACTTTGGTGCTGGAAATATGAATAATATTAATTTTAATGCAAGCTCGGCTGGAGTTTGGGGCTTCTCCAACGATGTATCTGCAGACTATGCAACTGCATTTGGAAACAATAATAATGCAACAGGAATTGGATCTACTTCTTTTGGTAATACAACTAGTGCATTTGGATCATACGCAACCTCTCTAGGAGTAGGGACTTCAGCACAAGGTGATGGAGCTATAGCTTTAGGTGAAGGAACTATCGCATCTGGTCAGAATTCATTTGCAGGTGGATTTACATCAACAGCATCTGATAGAGAAGCTTTTGCATTTGGACAAAATGCGCAAGCATCAGGAACAATGTCAGTAGCATTCGGTTTGCAAAATATTTCATCTGGTACTGCTTCTTTTGTTGGAGGTAACAATTCACAGGCAATGGGAGATAGTTCATTTGCGTATGGTAATGTTGTGCAAGCAAATGCAAACTTTGCAACAGCCTTTGGTAACGGAGCTACAGCAAATGGCTTCTCTTCTATCGCAATGGGTTCGCAAGTAACTGCTGGTGGAACTGTATCTATTGCAATGGGTGATGGAGCTACTGCATCGGGAGAGAGAGCCGTTGCATTTGGAGAAAGTACTGAATCACAAGGATTTGCTCAGACCACAATTGGTCGTTTTAATACAGTTTCAGGTAACTCACTTGCCTTTGATCAATCCGATCAGGCATTTATAATAGGTAATGGAACGAGTGACTTTGCAAGAAATAATGCATTCTCGGTAGGCTGGGACGCAAAGATGACCTTGTACGGTGGATTTGCACCAGCAGTTTCACCTTTTGGTGCAGGGTCCATGTATTTTGATACTCTTTCAAACACATTTCAGTGTTCAGAAAACAACGGGGCGTGGTTCTCTTGTTTTGGAGGAGGAAGTCTAGTAGGTGGAGATGGTATAGACATAACAGGCAGCACAATCTCTGCATTAGCAGACAATGGTTTGCAAGTAGACCCAGTTGCGGACAGAATAAGATTAGGTGGAGCTGTGGGTAGCCCAGAAGCTACAAACGCAAGTTTACTATTTGATACAGAAGTTCCACTTGCAGGAAACAGCATTGGCTGGTCAGGAATTGGAAACTTTGGAATTGGTGTTGCAGATCCTCAAGAGAAACTCCATATAATCTCTAACGGAGATCCAACAAACGTTCTTTTTGAAGGTAATCTAAGTGGAGATCCTGTCCCAGCAGTATTCAGTTCCACAACTAGAATGTATTGGGCACCTGGAAGATCCGCATTTAGAGCTGGTACTGCAAACGGATTTCAGTGGGGTGATGCAAATGTTGGAGATTATTCAACGGCATTTGGTCTAGATACAACTGCTTCTGGCACCGGTTCAATGTCTTGGGGTCAACAAAACGAAGCGACAGGACAGAATTCAACTGCTTGGGGTACAGGTTCCTTTGCTCAAGATATAAATGCCACAGCTTGGGGAAATACAACCGTTGCTTCAGGTCCAGGAGCTACTTCATTTGGAACTCAAACTCAGGCTCAAGCAACAAATTCAATTGCATTCGGTTTTGGAACAGTGGCTAACGGAGACCAATCAACATCATGGGGAGAAGACACGCTTTCTAGTGGAATTTCAGCAACAGCATTTGGAACACAGACACAAGCATTGGGTGATAATGGAACAGCTTTTGGACAAAATTCGATAGTTGGATTTGGTTCAACTAATTCAACTGCATTTGGTACAGCTACTGAAGCAGGAACTTCGGCACCGGGTGTAGAGAATGCACTTGCATTTGGAAACCAAACTCAAGCACAAGATGATCAGGCAACAGCATTTGGAAACCAAACGTCAGCACAGGGACTTAATTCAACAGCCTTTGGATTTTCTACCCAAGCTTTAAATGATAATTCGACTGCATTTGGAGATGATACACTGGCACAAGGAATAGGCTCAACAGCATTTGGATTTACAACACAGGCTCTTGGAGAGTATGCAACAGCATTTGGTAGAATTTCAAATGTAGGAGTAAATTCATTAGCATCTACGGCTTTTGGTACAGATACTTCTGCTGGGGTAATGACTATGAATGTTGCAAACGCTTTGGCATTTGGAAATCAAACTCAAGCGGAGGCAAATCAAGCAACTGCATTTGGAAATCAATCACAGGCTTACGGAATAAACTCTACTGCATTTGGTCTACTAACACAATCGCAAGGTGACCAATCAACAGCATGGGGTGAAAACTCAGTGGCCCAAGGAACAAACTCAACAGCATTTGGATTTACTTCTGAGGCATTGGGAGATACTTCTACAGCATTTGGTAGATTCACTACTGTGGGTTCTCAATCATTTGCATCAACAGCATGGGGAACAAGTACTCTTGCTGGATTCTTTACAGCTAATGTAGATAATGCAACAGCATTTGGATTTGACACTAGAGCTGAAGCAGATCAAGCTACTTCTTTCGGATATCAAACTTCAGCAAGTGGAGATAATTCATTAGCATTTGGAAGAGGAACACAATCTATGGCAGAACAATCTACTGCATTTGGTTTCCAAACAGTGGCTCAAGGAACAAATTCAACAGCATTCGGTAATGGTGCTCAAGCAATTGGCTCAAATAATACTGCATTTGGTAACCTAACACAAACAAGAGGGCTGAATAGTATGGCATGGGGAGATCAAACAAATGTTGATCCAGGTGCTGTTTTTGAAAACGGAACAGCTTTTGGAGCAAACACTTTGGCAAACGCTTCACAAGCAACAGCATTTGGTTTAGGAAATGTTGCTGATGGACAAAATTCAACTACATGGGGAGAGTCAAATGTCGCTTCTGGTGTAAATTCTACTGTATTCGGGGATGAAAATGTAGTTGCGCCATCTGCTACTCTTTCTACAGCGTGGGGTAGCCAAAATATAGTGACGGGCATGGGTAACACAGTTTGGGGATTACAGAATGTAGGTACTGGACCAGGAGCAACAGTATTCGGTATTGGTAACATCACCGGATCTGGTACGGACACAACTTTAAGTAGTTTTGTTAGTGATACGTATGTACAGACCATCATGGGTAGTTACGCAATTAGAAATGGTGCTAATGCTTCTCAAACTTATACTGAGGCGATTACAGACAATGAACAAATATTTATTATTGGAAACGGAGAAGATGATCTAACCAGAAGCACAGCTTTCTATGTTACTTGGAATGGAGATGTGTTCTTTGAAAGAGAGCTTAGAGCAAATGGTAACGCAGGTAACATCGGCGATGTGTTGTTATCAGGAGGAGCTGGAGGAGCAGCAAACTGGACAGACTCTGAATTTACATTCTGGATGTTAGATGGAAATCAGACAGATGGTTTAGGTGGTAACTACACACTTGGAACAACTGTAAATAACGGTATCGATTTCACTACAAACCTTGTTGCTAGAATGTCTTTGAATGCAAATGGAGAATTGGATGTAAGTCAACTTACAAACGGAGGTGCTTCTACAAGTTACGTTTGTACAGATGCCTCAGGAGTAATTGTTGTTCAGGCGGGAGTTTGTAATGTTTCTTCTGAAAGATATAAGAGTAATATTTCTGATTTAAACAATGGATTAGATACAGTAATGGGATTAAGACCAGTTCAATTTACAAAGAATAGTGATGGTTCAAGAAGCTTAGGATTTATTGCGGAAGAAGTAAATGTAGTAGATCCACGATTAGCATTCTCAAGAGATGGAAGAATTGAAGGAGTTAACTATGAATTAATGTCTGCAATCTTGACCGATGCTGTTCAAACTCAGGAAGGACGATTACAAAATGTTGAAGTTCAAGTTAACGAAAATGAAGGTAGAGTTGATGCTGTTGAAGCAAGCTTAAATACATTGAGTGCTGTTCCAACAGATCTTCAAGGAATTAGATCGACAATACTAGATTTACAAAATACAAATGTTTCAATACAACAAACAATTAATAACATTCAATCTTCACTAACAATATTCCAGACTCACGAGGCACGATTAGTTGATGTTGAAACACGATTAGCTTCACTTGAAGGAACAGTTTCTTTATTACAGGGTGGATCAGCTTCGATAGATTTGAGTAATCTGTCTGTAGGAAACTTGATTGCTTCTGGAAATGTTAGAGTTCTTGGAAAATTAAATGTTTCAGAAGATACTGCAGGTGTAGCGACAATTGAAACCGGATTAACATTTGTGACTGTAACATTCTCTACTCCATTCAATACTGTACCTGTAGTTACAGCATCTCCGATTGGACGAAGAGTTGATTACTATGTTGGAAATATTACAGAGACTTCATTCGATATTATTCTAGATGCCGCTTTAGAAGTTCCTGTTGAGTTTAACTGGATTTCTCTTGGACGATAATACCTAATAATGATACTCAAAACATTCCTTTCAGAAATTGTTTACGGTGGCAACGATGGCATTATAACTACCTTTGCGATAGTTTCTGGCTTTGTTGGTGCTAACTCTTCTCCAGAAGCAATCCCTCTTGGAATTGGAGTTGTGCTTCTATTTGGAATGGCAAATCTGTTGGCGGATGCATTTTCTATGGGTATTGGAAACTACCTTTCTCAAAGAGCAGAACTGGAACTATCTACGCAAGATGTTAGTGACGTTAAGAAAGAACTTTCAAAGAAATTCTCGACTGATGATGTAGAAATGATTTTGAAAACAGTTGGTAACCAGCAACGGAAGAAAACTCCTTTGCTTTCTGGTATTGCAACGTTTACATCATTTACAATTTTCGGGGTTATTCCACTACTTCCATACTTCCTTTCAGCTCTACAACACGATGTAAAAGCGATTTTTTCTGCAATTCTTGTTGTATTCGCACTATCGATGTTAGGTTACTTAAAATCTTTCATTCTAAAATCAAGTCCACTAAGATCAGTTCTGGAAACAGTTTTAATAGGAGGTCTCGCGGCCTGTTTGGCATTCATGGTGGGAGTTTTACTTGTTTAAATTCTGCTATAATAAAAAATTATTGTCCTAGTATGAAAATTAGATTTAGACACCTACTTATTTTTATCGTAATAGTTCTAATCTCAGGTTCCTTTTTTCTAAAGGCTTTTGGTTCTAACTGGACTGCAATTTCATCCGATGGCTGGGGTTACTATGCCTATCTCCCATCAATTTTTCATTATGCTGATATTTCTGGAGAATCCCAAATGGCAGATTTGCCACAACCTTGGGAAGACGAAGCAGCCGGTAGATTATTACTTCAGGAAAACGGAAACTATTTGAACAAATATCCGATTGGAGTCGCATTGTTACAAACTCCCGGCTATGTGATTGCAAATGCAGCAAACAGTATTTTCTTTGGTGGTGGATTTGATCAATATGCAGGACCGTACCAATTTATGGTTCTCGTAAGTGGAATTGTTGCTTGTCTCGTAGGATTCTACTTTCTTTGGAAGTTTTTGAGTAAAAGGTTTTCAGAAAAAGTTACTATCGTAACACTAGGTTTGATTTTCTTGACAACAAATATTATTCACTACTCTACTTACGATGTTTCATTCAGCCATATTTTCAGTTTCGCATCATTTGCTTACCTGCTGTATTTAATAGATGATTTTACATTAGACAAAAAAAGTCTATTCTACTTTTTAAGATTAGGACTGACTTTTGGTTTGATTGTAACTGTGAGGCAAACAAACATAATAGTTGGACTTTTATTCTTGATAATAGCCTATAAGCTATTCAAAAATTTTAGCTTGGGAAGAATAGTCAAAGAATACTGGAAACAGTTCTTAATAATGGGATTATCGGCATTTCTGGTGTTCTTTATTCAAATGCTCTACTGGAAGCTAGTAACAGGAAATTGGTTAGTATTTTCTTATCAAGGAGAATACTTCGACTTCTTCCATCCAGAAATCTTCAATGTGTTATTCAGTTTTAGAAAAGGATTATTCCTATGGACTCCAATGCTTTTATTAACAGTTCCAGGAATTTACTTCATGTTCAAGGAAAAAGATAAGTTCCGATTCCTAATTCCTGCTATGATTCTTCTTCAAATTTACATAGTTTCATCTTGGTGGGCTTGGTCTTTTGGATTTGCTTTTGGTCACAGAGCGTTTACAGAATTTATTATATTCTTTGCACTGCCATTCGCATACTTTATCAAGTGGTTAAGGCATCAAAAGAAGTTTGTACTTTATTTCTTCGGAGCATTGTTTGCATTCTTAATCATACTGAACATGAATTCTATGCAACAATACTGGCGAGGAATTTTAAACCCTGATGGAATGACTGCAGAAGCCTACGGTAAAATATTTATGAAGCTTTGTATAGGAGCAATTCCTGGTCAAGGCTGTGAAGCAGTTAGATAAAATATTATGGAATCAAGAGCAGGAATTACACACGAACACATGATGAGAGGAGCACATGTGGATAACGATCCAAATAGAAAATTCGAGAATGATGGGAATATCTATTCGGCTATGAGACCTTATTGTACTCAGCAAGAACTGGATAATGCGGACTATACCTTAATAACAAAATTTTCTGGGATAGCTTACTTAGCAAAGGGAAGAGATCCTGAAATGATCAAGTTAGATATGTTAAAAGATTACTACCCTCTTCTATTTCTAAAGATTTCAAAGTATGCGGAAACCAAAGGAGTAAGAGTTATAGAGGTAATGGAGATGATTGTTGAACAACGAGTATCGATTGAGAAAGAAATCTTTCCGATCACTTAATTATTTATCATATCTTCAACTTTCGATTAATTAGATTTACTCTTGAAGTACTTTGTATTCCAATTCCGAAGTCTTCGTTGACAGGAACTAATTCCATTTTATCAAATTCTTGAATAGATGCTTGATCAGACTTGCATGATTCAGCGCAGTTAATTTTTATCTCCTGAGTTCTAAACTCATGTTGATTTAGTAAATAAGTGCTTCCTTTGTATGAAAACCAAATAGTTATGAAAGAAGGTAGACTACCTTTTGTATTTGGAATAAGTTTGATATTTAAATCATCACCTTCGGCAATAGCAATAACTAGTGGATCCGTTTGTCCAATTGTTAATAATAATAAGCTTCTTCCTCCATTAAAACTATTCATTAAAAATTTCCCGTATTCAGTTAGTGAAGTGTTTTCGTTCAAAGCCCTAGAATGATACTGAATTATGTCGAATGGAGTAAATCGCTCTTCTTTAGGAATTAAGAATTCTCCAACTTGGACTCCTTCATAATTGATTTCCATAACGGGTGTAACTCTATAAAGTATTTGAACTAGTGCAGAAAAACTAGTTAGCAATATGGAAATCGTAATGGTAAACCAAAAAACTATTTTTTTTGGTCTCCAGTCACTGAATAATTTAGCTAATACCAAAGCAAATATTGGTGCAGCAATTATTACAAAACGCTGTCCTAAAGAGTCTCCACCCCACCAATTTGGCCAGAAGTTGTAGATACCAAGTAATAGTAAGAATGATACTAATACAAGTCTGTAAATTAACTGTTTGTCTGTGAATCCCAAGTGAATAAGTTTAATCATCCCAAGAATCAAAAGTGGCGACCAGATAAATAAACCTCTAATATCAGAAAATAAAAAATGAACAATATTGAAATTACTTAAAGATAGTTGAGCCGCATTATGACCCATTGCGAAAGGTGATCCAAAAGAAACGTAATTGTAGTAAAGGAATAATACTCCCAAAGGAATTCCACCTATAACAATATTCCGAACAGCCTTGAATTTATGTTTATAGATTAAGTAAATTGCAAAAGGGATGACTGCAACAATATCTACAGGTCGAGTTACAGTTAGTAAACTTATAGTGAATCCAAAAAGAATAAAATTCCGACTAGACCCAACTTCGGCGGTTTTTAGAAATAAGTATATTAATAAAGTGAATGAAAACAATTCGTTAATGTGAGCGTAACTAGAATAATAATATAGATAAGAGAATGCATACATCGAAATGTACACAAGGGTTAGTGATAGAAATGAATTCCTACTAGAGAATCCTAGTTTTCTAAGAATTTTGAATGTCAGAACAAGTGTAAAGAACAAAACAATGGTAGAAGTTATTAAAATCGCTAGACCATCATTCAAACTATGCCCATTGAAAGCTGTGTAATATGTATCTTGAGTATTAATTACTTTTGAAATTGTTAGAGCTGGGAGCCAAAAAATCGTATTGCCAAAAGGGTAGTCAGTTGAATAATTCCCTCTATCGTCTAAGTTTACAGCGTGGCCGGTATAGGGAAAGTACTCGGGTTTTGTCTGCGTTACGAATCTCCCTTCATCAGAAATTGTTTTAGCAGTATGATAGTAGCCATAACCATCACCAAATATAAATGGAGTTCCATTGATAAATACTGAAGCAAAAAGAATGATTAAAATGATAATCCACTTGATCATAAGATTTTTGGTAACAAGACACCCGTTTTTTCAGCGTACCTTTTATACTCATCATTATCCCTATATTTATTTTCTATTGTAGGTATTCCAGTTACAAATAGTAAAAGCAAGGTTATGTATAAAGGACTTATTGTTGAAAGTAATTCTACTCCACTTAAAAAAGAAATGCAGAATATAAATACTCCCCACCAGCACATTATTTCACCTAGATAGTTAGGATGACGTGAATACTTCCACACACCCGTAGTTATAAATCTACCTTCGTTTTCAGGTTTGTTTTTAAAATTGAATTTCTGTTGATCAGCAACGGCTTCTAAAACTAAACCAAAGATCCATAATCCAAGTCCAATAAAGGAAAGCACGGTTAAACTATTTTCGTTTTTAGGAATTATCAACACTGCAGGTAGTATTATTATACCTACACTTAACGCCTGCAAAACCCAAAATTTTAAAAATGACCAAAAATTTTCTCTGATACCATCAAATCTCTTGTCTCTCTTCATCTTATTTATTCTCATGAACAAAAAACCTGCAAGTCTAATAGCCCATAAGCAAATCATCGAACTGACTACAATATTTACTAAAGTGAAATTCCCCGAAACTAGAAGTGTCGCTAAGATTACTGCTATAAAAGATAATCCGTAAGATAAGTCCGTTACTTTGTCAGTTTTAAATTTGGCTGCGAAAATGAAGAAAAAGATGTTTACTGCTATGCTTATTCCGAATACAAATAGAATCATACTTAATAATATCATGGTTAGACTCAGCTCACCACGAATTAATCAGCATAGAAAAGAGGAGCTTTCGCTCCTCTTTAATTTCAATTTGAAAGTTGCGATTAAGCAGCTTCTTCCATATCCATGTCTTCAGAATCCTCTGTTACAGGGAAATCAACAACATTAGTTGCTTCTTCTCCTTCTACAGCTTCTGTATCAGCAGTAGCTCCAGCTAGAGTAACGTTGATTGCTTTTGGTCCTCTATCTCCGTCTACTACTTCGAAAGTAACAGTCATGTCCTTATCAGGTACAGTCTGTCCCCAGCTTTTATCTAAACCAGTGATGTGGAAGAATACTTCTTTTCCGTCATCTGCTTTAATAAATCCATAACCCTTTTCAAGATTATAGTGTTTTACCTTTCCTTGTTGCATAAATTAGATTAAACAAATATTAGAATCATTATACCAGAAATTGAGAAAAGTAAAGTAAAAAATGTAAAAAACAAGAATCATCCGTATACCCCTACTATAAAGGCTTTAGATCTTTCCTAGGACATTTACTAAAATAATGAAAGTCCCTACGGCAGAGAAACCATAAGCTGCCCAATGGCTTATCCTGGAACGGTTTTGGGCGTTCATTAGGCGAGAGACTTTAGGTGAAAGACTAATAAAGCTCAGCCCAAATAAAATCATTGAACTTCCAAAGTAATATTCTCTTACTATTAAGTTCAAAAATCCTAAAAAAATTAAGACAAAACTCATCAACATAAAGAAATCAGACTCTTTCTTCATTAGAAAAAGGTAACAAATATAGAGGGATTTTATTAAAGCTATGATGATAGCCTGTTGAAGAGCTTTCTTTTTTACTAAAAGCTTTGATTAGCAGATGTTTAAACTAAAAAATATTTAGATTAATCTCTTCTTAAATTATAGAGCAGAAAGCTAAATTTGCATAATCCGTGGATGTCTGAAGTTCATTTTCGCTTTACTTTCAAGCTTTTTATGGAGAGAATATTACAAGTTATATCATTTTTGAAAATGAAAGAAGTTTTAGTGGTTTATGGAACTTGCTCCGGAAATGCGGAATTAGTTGCGCAAGCGATCGCTGAAGGATTGTCTGATGCGAACCTAAACGTTTCTGTTAAAAGATCAGAGCTTGTAAAAGCCGAGATTGTTAAGGATTTCAGATTGATTGTATTGGTCTGTTCTACTTGGAACGTTGGAAAACTTAACGATAATTATATTCAATTTGATAAAGATTTCCGGGAAATGAATTTAAAAGATCATTATGTAGGAATTGTTGGATTAGGTGATAGTAGTAATTATGATATTTTCTGCGGAGCAGCGGATGTAATGGAATTAAGTGTCGAGAGAACATCTGCAACTCAATTGGGTGAATCACTTAGAGTTGACGGTCCTCCTCATGGAAGATTAATGGAATTTAAAGATTGGGGAAATAACATAGGTAATATGTATTTACAGCATGTATAAAAGATTTGTAGTAAAAATAGTTGGAGCTTCTGGCCAAGGTGTAAATGTCCTAGGAGGAATACTTTCGCGTGCATTTAAAAGATCTGGCTTTGGAATTTTTGGCTATAGAGAATATCCTTCGTTAATTAAAGGTGGTCACGCCACTTTCCAGATAGATATTTCGGAAACTTATATTAACTCTTCTTCGGAAAAGACAGACGTTCTAATTGTTTTGAATAAACAGTCAACAAAATGGCATTTAGAAGAGATGAGAGAAAATTCAATTATTATTCACGATATTGATAACCCAAGAATTTTTAAAACAGAAGCCGAGATCATAAAATCGAAGAATATAAAGTTAGTTTATTTCCCGGCATTGGATTTAGTTGGTGGTATTGGTGGAAACGAGCTTCATGGAAACATCGCAACAATAGGTGCTTTGTGGAATGCCCTAGGACTTTCCTTGGAAGTTTTAACGGAAAGCATTAAAACTGAATTCAAAGATAAGCCGCAAGTTATAGAAAAAAATCTCCAATGTTTGGAATTAGGTTTCAAATATTCGAGTTATGACATTCCAGCATTCAAAGCTAAAATCACACGATGGAATGCTGAAGATCTAGTTTCTAACGATGAAAAATCAATACTGCATTTTAATGGGAGTGATTTATCTGAATTAGTAACTTTTAATTTGCAACCAAAATCTGAATTTGAGAAATCACTAATCATTAATGGAAACTTGGCTCTTTCCTTAGGGGCGATAAATTCTGGAGTTAGGATTTACTATTCTTACCCAATGACTCCAGCAAGCTCGATTCTTACTTATCTTGCGGAAATGGCCGATGAGACAGGAATGATTGTTAAGCAAGTTGAAGACGAAATTACAGCATCGGCAATGGCGATTGGTTCTAATTTTATGGGAACAAGGTCGTTAACTGGAACTTCTGGCGGAGGATTTGATCTGATGACTGAGCACTTAAGTTTGGCAGGAATGATAGAAGTTCCTTTCGTTGTTGTTCTAGGACAAAGACCTGGACCAGCCACAGGAATGCCGACATGGACAGCTCAAGGAGATCTAATGTTATCGATCTTCTCAGGTCATGGTGAATTTCCAAGAGTAGTTTTAGCACCAGCAACAATAGAGGATTGTTTCTACTCTATTCAAGAAGCTTTCAATATTGCAGAAAAGTATCAAATTCCTGTAATAGTTTTAACAGATAAATTCCTGGCTGAAAGCACAACTTCAGTTAACGAATTTGATAAGAATAGAATTCCAATTGTAAGAAATCTGGTCGATGAAAAAGACCTGGAAAAGCTTGAAAGCAAAGATAGGTACAGGATCACAGAGAATGGAGTTTCGTTAAGGTGGTTACCTGGTCAAAAAGCTGCTGACTTTAACTCAAATTCAGATGAGCATACAGAAGAAGGTAATGTA
Source organism: Patescibacteria group bacterium (assembly GCA_963169855.1). Classification (GTDB taxonomy): domain Bacteria; phylum Patescibacteriota; class Dojkabacteria; order J137; family J137; genus KLAP211. The sequence continues at coordinate 79,360 of CAUJCN010000001.1, read as the reverse complement.
ACTGAAGATGCAGAAGAATCAGAAAGAATGATTGAAAAAAGAATAAAGAAACTACAAACAATTCATGATGAATTGCCTGTTGATCAAATCGTTAGCAATAACTCAGAAAATCCGGCTATGGAAATCAATATTCTTTCGTGGGGAAGTACTGGATCGGTTGTTCGAGATACATTCGAATTGTTTAAAGAAAGTAATATTAAAGTCAATCTTTTAAACTTAACGTACTTGTGGCCACTAAATAGATCTGTACTTCAGCAATTCGTCAATCAACAAAACGTTGTTCTTATTGAGGGGAATAACTCTGGTCAGTTGGGACATCTTGTTCGAATGACAACAGGCGTAGATACTCCGTTTAAAGTGTTGAAATGGAATGGAAGACCATTTACTCCGGAAGAAATTCTTTCTAAACTTTCTCCAAAAAACTAAAACTACAAAATGCTGTTGAATTTAACTAAAATACCTACCGTATGTTGTTGACTTGTCCCTCAAAAACTGTTTGAATATATTGAGCATATTTATATATGGACAAAGATACGACTGAAAAAAAGAAAACCTCTATAACACTTTCTGTACAAGAGGATGAAAGCTCTGGTATTAAATTCTTAGTCATAGGACTTTTGGTTCTTACTTTTGTATTGTTGATTTTGTATTTTATTTATGGCTAATCCGTTGATTGGTGAAGACAAATTTAACTTTTTAAGAAATGCATTTATTGTTGCGCTTCTTTTAGTCTGCTTATTAATTCTTTTTTTGTGGTCTAAGCCACGAATTACTAACGTCGAAATGACTAATCCACTTGGAGTAGCTGGTTCTGATGGAATTATAGTTACACAAGATCCTCAAGGAAACTTTACTGTTCAACTTGGAATAAAGTGTGAAAATGGTGAAATAATTAAATGGGATGATAATCTAGAGAGATGGGTTTGCAATAGTGATGCTATAGGTAGTTCAATTATTCCACCAACATGTACAGGTACAGATAAGTTAGTTTGGACAGGTAGTGCGTATGCATGTGCGACAGATATTACAGGCATTGCATCAGAAATACCTCCGATCTGTAATTCAAACGAAAAACTTCTATGGAATGGTAGTGATTACTATTGTGATTTAGATCAAGATACTATTGGTGGAGGTGTAACACCACCATCTTGTCTAATAACTGAGAAACTTTTGTGGAACGGAGTTGCGTATGTTTGCATTAGTGATGCTCTGGGAAGTGATAATCAGACTTTAAGTATAGTAGGTAATGATCTTACTATTTTGAACGGAAATACTGTTACACTCCCTATCCCCTCCGGGTCTTTGAACTTGAATGGTCAAACAGGTATTATACAAAGCTTTGTAAATGATTCGAATGTAACAATTACTTCAGCTGGTGACGTACATACACTTGGTTGGGCTGGAATACTACCGATTAGTAGAGGTGGAACTAACTCAGCTGCTGCTCCAGTAGCAGGTGGCGTTGCTTACGGAGATGGGTCTTCTTATCAATTTACAATTGCTGGAACAGCCGGTCAGGTTTTGACTTCAAATGGCTTTGGAGTTCCGACATGGCAAAATGTATCACCAACAGGTGTATCGACAGTGACCCCAGGGGCAGGTTTAGTGGGAAGTTTGCCTCTAGGACCTGGCGCAATAACTCTTGATGTGCAGGCTCAGAACGGATTATCTGTGAACTCAGATTTTATAGAATTAGGAGGAGCTTTAGGATCTGCAGGAGCAGCTCAACTTTTAAGTAATAGAGAAATTCCTTTAAATGGATTTGACATTAACTTTTCTGTGTCAGGTACACCTAGATCTCAAATTGAAGACGATGGAAGCGTGAGATCATTTATGGATTACAATCTAGTAGGAGATTTCATACAATCTACAACTAACTTGGGTATACAAGGTAACAACATGCGATTGACTACAAATCAATTGAATTTTGTAACACCTGCGATATCTAGTGCGGCACAGGCCACTGTTTGGAATTCAGGTGCTCAAAATTTAACATTTACATCTGCTGCAGGAAACAACTTTTTCTTGAGAGCTGGAACAACAGGATCTAATCATGGTTCTTATGAATTTACAGCATCTACAGGTGGAAGTGCTACACAATCGAGGAGAGGTATTTCTCTTGTTTACAATGCTGGAACAATTGTTAATTCAATAAGTGAAATAGGATTAAATGTACTAATGAATGATAGTAGAGCTGCATTGACTGGGGATGTAATTGGATCTCGAATTGATGTGACTGGAGGTACAAATATCTCATCAACTAGAATAGGTTCAATAATAATAAACAACGAGAATAACGAATTTATTAGGTTGTCAGATTCTACAAACGCGGATTCGGCAAGTATATTTACTGGTAATCAAAATCCTGAAACAGTGGTGGCTGCTCAAATTGGATCATTATTTCTTGATAATGCGAATGGAATAGCATATTTAAAGAGCTCTAACGATGCTGCTAATACTGGATGGACGCCACTTGCTGCTGGTGCAAGCGTTTCGTCAATTACACCTGGTGCTGGTTTAAATGGGAGTTTACCTTTAGGTCCAGGAGCAGTTACTCTTGATGTTACTGCACAAAATGGTATCGCTATCGTTTCGGATGCCGTTGAATTGGGAGGAACTTTACTTCACAATACTGATATTGCTCAAGCTGGATTTAACTTTACAACTTCTGGATTGGGTAGTGTTGGTTTAGGTACAGCTACTCCCGGAGCGAGAGTTGATGCTGGTGGAAATACTTTCTCTTTAGGTGGAACAACTAGCGTGTTCCAAGTTTCAAACAACTTAGGAAACTATGCATCTGTACAAAACGGAGGTTCAATAAGATTTAACGATTTTAACAATGGGGCTGGCGCTGATTCTCCTGTACAAGATTTTACTGGGTACTTTAGAAATTATTCATTTAACTCTCCACGAAATGCCGTGAACTCAGCTGGATTACCAATGTTTCATTTAACAAATAATCTTGTAACAAACTCAGCACCATATTTACGTGCGGGTTTGAATATAAATAATACAGATCCATTCACAGTTTTTGCTGTTGGTCTTAACAGATTTGGTGTTGCTCAACAAGAAAGTCCAACTGCAATGAGAGTTACAGATAACTATGGAGCTTTGAATGTAAACTCAGTAACAAACATGACCAAAACAGGAATGAACATTATTCTATCGGGTGCTTACACCAATGCTGGAACAGGATTGGGAATAACAAGAGGTTTGTTTGTTGATGTTTCTGGAGGAGAAGTAAACCAATCAGCAATTTTTATGGGCGGTAATGTTGGAATTGCAAACTCAATGCCTAACGATAGGCTAGTTGTTGGAGACGGTACATCGGGTATTCAAAGAATAGCGATAGATTCTGGAACACAGTCCCATTTGATTTTACAACGAGCAGGTGTTAACCAGTGGGGAATTAGTTCAAATGATAGTGTTATTGGACGATTTGCACTTTATGATTATGGAGGAGCTGGAGAAGTATTAACAGCTGCTTCTGGAACTGGAAATGTTGGAGTTGGAACTGCTCCAGGTATATATAAAATGACTGTTAGAGGAAGTGGTAGTTTAGGTTTGCAACTAACGGATGCTGGATCTGACTCAATTTTTCTACAAGGAGGAGTTTTAGGTAATACTTTCACTTCTAGAAATAATTCCCTAAGTGTACATCATTTAAATTCAATTAACGGTGCTAGATTAGCGTTAGCTGCAGATTCGGGAGGGACAACTACAAAAGAAACATTTACAATCACTACAAGCGGAAATGTAGGTATTGGATCTGAACCAGGCGGTGCTGGATTTGCTGTAGGACCAGCAGCAACATTAGATTTGCAAACACGAGATAACAATTCAAATCTTTTAAGAAATCTAATAATGACTCGGTACGATGCAAACTCAGTAGCATCTGCTGGAATCGGTACAGGAATGCTATTTAGATTAGAAGGAGATAATAGCAATGTAGCTAATGCTGGTGCAATTGATGTTTTCCTGGATGATGCGTCAGACTTGAGCCCAAATTCTTCCATGATTTTCTCTACAACAATTGATGGTGTTTTTGGTGAAAGAATGAGAATTTCTGATGTAGGAAATGTAGGAATTGGTAATAATAATCCAACAGATAGGTTATACGTCGGTGATGGCACTTCCTCTATTCAAAGAATTGCAATTGATACAGGACTGCAAGGACACGTTTTATTTAAGCAAGGAGGTGTTAATCAATGGGGAATTAGCACAAATGATAGTCTAGCTGGCTTGTTTAGCATTTACGACTATTCAGGTGGTGGAGATGCTTTAAGTATCGAAGCTGGTGGATTTGTTGGAATAGGAAATACAAACCCTGGAGTAAGATTCCATGTTGGTTCATCTACTATTCCAATTGCAACAACAGTTGCTAGATTTGAAAATGCCGGTGGAACTTGCGATGTTACTCCAAATATTGCAGGAGGTATTACATGTACATCAGATGAGAGATTTAAGACAAATATCCAAGATTTTAGTGGTGCATTGAATTTGATTAATCAAATAGATGTAAAATCGTATAACCTGATTAATGGTGGAACCTATCAGGTGGGAGTTATTGCACAAGGTTTGGAGCAAATTCTACCTGATTTAGTTATGACTAATGAAGAGGGTTACAAATCAGTTTCTTATTCTGGATTGACTCCTTATCTAATTGCTGCAGTTCAGGAACAGCAGAATTTAGTTGATGGAGTTGATGCAAAGGTTGAAGATGTTCAAAGTCAGATTGCAAGTATAATTGCCGAAGATAATTCATCTGCTCTTCAAATGAGCTTGGAAGATTTGCAGAATGCATATTCAAATATTCAAGTAGACATTGATTCTTTAAAACAAGCAGATATTCAAGCATCTGAACAACTTAGTCAAATGCAGTCTACAATTGATCTATTACAAAGTCAGATAAACAGTTTAACAAATCCTGATGAAATCGTAACTGCCCAGGTACTTTCTGCGATAAGTGGTGCAGAAATAGTATCTTTGAATGTTGTTGATGCACAATTTACTGGAAATGTTACTGTAGCAAGTTTGAATGTAACTAATCTTAGAGTTTTAGGAACTGCTCAGGTTTCTGCCGATATTTCATCACAGGCAACAGTTGCTGCTGGATTAACAGAGGTTGAGGTAACCTTCTCTTCAGCGTACGTTTCTACTCCAAATGTAACAGTTTCACCTATTGGAGAATTTGCACTTGATTCAGATTTCAATTACACAATCTTAGAAAAATCAAATTCTGGATTTAAGATAAAGACAAACAAGATCTATCCATTCGACATAAAATTCGACTGGATTGTACTGTCTAATTAGTGTAAGTGAAAGTTCAAGTGTAAGTTTTGTGAAAATTTATGTATTGCTAGTGTATTTATGATGTATGCTAAATAGGAAAGGAGTTTTTTTATCTTAGAACTTTAATCTTCAAAATTTTTTGTATTATGTCATGTAACGATTGTCATCCAAATTACGATTATGAATCACAAGCTGTAAAAGTAAGTGATTATTACTCAGATGTTCAGCCAACTTGGTGTTCTGGTTGCGGAGACTACGCAATTTGGGCAGCAATTAAAAGAGCTCTTGTTGAATTACAAATCCCAACACACGATGTTCTTTTCTGTTTTGATATTGGTTGTAATGGAAACATGAGCGATAAAATCAAAGGGTATAGAGTTCACTCTCTTCATGGAAGAGTCTTACCGTTAGCGGCTGGTGCTAAGTTAGCAAATCCCAATGTTAAGGTAATCGCATTTGCAGGAGATGGAGCAACTTATTCAGAAGGAATTAATCACTTTATAAATACAATACGCAATAATTACCCTATTACTTTCTTCGTTCATAACAACGGTAATTATGGATTAACAACTGGGCAAGCTTCCGCTACTACAAAGCAAGGGGCTAAAAGAACAGCTAATCCAGATGGTCCATCTGCAGATACTTTAAATCCTGTGCACATGGCACTTTCCTTAAATGCACCGTTCGTGGCGAGGGGATTTAGTGGTAATTTAAGACAGTTAGTTGAGATATTCAAGGAAGCAATTATGTTTCAGGATAAAGGTTTAGCTTATGTCGATATCCTTCAAACCTGCCCGACTTATAACAAAGAGATGACAATCGAATACTACGAAGAGCGAATCAAACAAGTTGATACAAAAAGATCTGATCTTGAAGATGCGTTGAAACTGGCTAAAGACCAAGATAATAATATTGCTACTGGAGTTTTATACAGAAATGAAAACTCTTTAGATTATCTTTCTAGAATTGGTAGAAAGCAGACAAATGCAGTTAATGAAGTTTCGCAATACAGCATTGATAAATTTGTTCAGGAATTAATATAAATGTATTTCGTTTACATTCTTCAATGTTCTGATGGTTCTCTTTACACAGGTACTACAAATGATGTTCAGAAGCGTTTAAAGGTGCATGAATCTGGTAAAGGATCTAAATACGTCCGTGCAAAATCTCCATTCAAATTGGTTTATAAAGAAGAAGTTTTAGATAAATCTGCAGCACTAAAAAGAGAAGCTGCGATTAAGAAACTAAAGAGAACGGAAAAAACTTTATTAATTTCTACTAAATGAATTTCTTTACTCAAATCCCGACTGTAAAATACTGTGAGCAAGCAATTACAGGTTTGATTGCACGTCCTGGGTATTTTGTTTCCAATCTTCCATATATTTTACTTGGAGTTTGGTTACTTTTTAAAAAAGATAGAATATCAAAAATCTTTGGAGGGTTTAGTATCGCGATTGGTTTAACTTCGGCTTTTTATGATGCATCTTTTAAATACTATGCTCAGATTATAGATTTAAATACGATGTTTGCATTTTTGAATTTTCTTTTTGTATTCAACTTGAGAAAAGTTTGGAAACTGGATTTAAACAAATCCATATTTTTATTTGTTTTAATTCAAGCAGTTTACTTTGCTCTACTTATAGTTTTAAAAGGAGGAGTCGGTTCATTGCTTTTTGGAAGTTTAGTTGTCGCATACTTAATCTCTGAATTCACTTTGGAAAGAATTTCAAGAAAATTCTGGATGATAGGTTTCGTTTTATTTCTTGCTGGTTGGATTCTCTGGCAACTAGATGCGAATCAAATCTGGTGTGACGCTACAAATTTATTTAACGGAAGAGCTTTATTCCATTACTTCACAACAGGGACAATCTTCTTTATATGGAAGAATCAAATGGTAAACAAATTAAGGTTCTCCAAGTAACTTTATAGTTTTTGCTGCTAATGCAGCACAGGTCTTATTAGCTTTTGACCAATCGAAATTAAAAACAAATTGTACTAGTCTAACGCTATAGTATGGAGCTAAGGCACCTTCATTAATCACTCTTAATCCCGAAGGATGAATGTATCCATACTTGTTTGCGATGTTGTGTTGTGTGTGTGCTGCTAAACAGTACTGAATTAGGCACTGAAATCTCCGGAGATCTGATATGTATTTATTTGAAAGTCTAGCAGCTCCACCAGCACAGTCTTCGAAATCGATAATCTGAAAACCTAAGGTACTATCTACACCATTATTGCAAGGCTTCATGTCTCCATGGGTGTACTCTAATTTAAAATGTAAGCAGTCTAAACCTTCTCCAATTTCTCTCGCAAGTCGAACAAAATCTTGTTCACCTAGCAATGCACATGGATTCATTCGGTCGGATTCAGGGATAGTTAATGCATACTGAGATAAATCTCCTTTATCCATTAACGGGTAAGTCCTAATTTATCAGCTTTTCGATATAAGTAATCTTCGGAACTTTCCCCAAAAAGGAACTGCTCCAAATTTCTTCATCATGTGGGGTGAATCTTTTAATAAGAGGATCCTATCGTAGGTATCAGGAACAACTTCAGCTTCACCAAAGTATCTAAATTTATGAATGTCTGACATACTCGATTTTAGCATAAAAGCCTTTGTGCACAAGGCATATCGGTGTATAATCCTGGCATGGAAGCTTTAGAAGATAAGCAAATCGAAAATTTTGAAGTAACAAAAACCTGTCTTCCAGATGGGTCATCTTTTATTCAGATAAACTTTTCTGAACCATATACTTTGATTGAATTGCTTAGGTTACTAAACACTTTGTCTATGTATCGTCTTCCAATCAGAATAAATTTCAGTGATAAGGAAGCTGCAAGTCCCCTTCTGAATTTTTTTGGTTCTGTGGGAATTATTCATGGTAAGACTGAATTCTTTATTGTTCCTTTGGATAAATTAGAAACTTTAATTGCTGATTTAGAAAAGTTTAAAAGAAACTTCCATTGTGACGAGTTACGTGAATCATCATCGGAATATGTAGACTTGATGGTTAACAGTTTTGCTGTTGACCCCGATCAAGGAAGTTTAGATAAAGAAAGAGCTAGTGGAATTCATGAATCAATAGAAAATGGGAATTTTATTGGAGCGAATATGGATACTTATTTGATTAGAGATTCTCAAAACAGATTACTGGCTGCATTCACGCTGTTGGAACTTGAGAACGAAATTCAGTTACATTGTGTGGCTGGAAAACCAGTAAATGAATTAGCCTCTGTAAAAAGCAAGTTGGGAACAATAATGTATTTTGCTCTGCGGGAATCATTAAGAAGAGGTAAACCTTTAGCATTTAACTCATCAGGCGCTGCATTTTTGTATAGACAATTAGGAATTACTCCTAGCGATAGATACGGGGTAGTTATTCTTCCTTAAATTTAAATAACTCTTCTTTATCCATTTCTAATAATTTAACCAGCTCTAACCAGTATTTCTCTATAATTGGAGATACTTTTACTTTAGAATCTTTTGTTCTAAGAGTATCGTAACTGATTTTATCGACTTCCCAACATCTACCGTTGTCTAAATAAATGTTTAGTACAGGAACTACTTTATCCAGAGCATAAACAAATTTCGATTCTTCATCTGCTCTTGATTCATAATCTTGAATGATTTGATGTAGATTTGTAAATTCTGGAAACTCTGAACTAATTCTTTGGGCAGCATCATGTTCTTTCTCGGCTTTTGACTGAGTTGTTGTTTTATCAGCCATGAAGAATGGAGTGTCTCCTGCATAAATTTCTACCAGATCATGTGCCAAACAATATTTTAGTACTTTTTCTAAACTGAAAGGAAGTTTCTCGTTCTCAATAATGTACCAAGATATAATTGCTAGTTGGAATGCATGCTCTGAATCGTTTTCTCTTCTATCTGATCCTTTATATAGCATCAATCGCTCTACTTCTCGGAATTTATTTATGAATTCAGTAAATTTAAGGAGATTTTGAATACTCATTTTAAGAAGGTAATTCACGTAAATGTTTAAACAAGTCCTCATTGTTTTCGTAATGAAATGTTTGAAATCCAACTTTACTTGCAGCATCTAAATTTTCCATCGTATCATCGATAAATAGAACTTCTTCAGGTCTTACTTGCAAAATTGATGCTATTTTCGTGTATGCTTCGGGAATATCCTTTTTAAGTGAGAGTTCTTCGACAGTAAAGGTTCTTTTGAAAACATTATTCAGTGAATTCTTTAATTCGTAATACTCTTGGATATGACCTGTAGTGAAGCATAAAATACTGAATTTGTTTTTTAGTTCTATGTACTTTTCAATCAATTCAGTATTGATAGAGTAGTAATCCCAAAAATTGTAATCAGGATTATTCACATTTAGATCGTGTAGTTTGTTTAGGCTGCCGTTATAGTTTAAATCCTTTGGAAATAAAACAACTCTGGAGAAATCTGAAAGAATAATTTTTGTCATGGCTTTGAGAATATGTAATTTGAACTTATCTCATTATAACCCAACTTTTTAAACCCATTATAACTTGAACTATCCATGCAGACATTTGCATATGTAGTATTTATCCCATTATGCAATGCAATATTTGATAAGAACTTTGTTAAACTTGAGAATTGTCCTTGTCTTCTAAATCTTTCCAATGTTCCCATGTTATGTAAGAAACCTAACTCTGCAGCAGGAGACATTAATAGTGATCCAAAAGATGTAGCTTTTCCTCCTTTTACCTGCATGTAGTTTAAAAACTGATCTCGATGTTTTTCAAACTCAGCAAAACAGAATTCTGTGTATTCTTTGTTATTATCGTATTCTGGAAATGTTTCTTGGACAATCTTTTGAAACTCATTGAAGTTTACAGAATTTACCTCAATAAAATCTTCAGTATCAATTTCGTATTCTCTTGTGATTGTTTTAACGAGGAAAATGTCAGATTCAATTTCTGTGTAACCTAATTCTTCTAAAGGTTTTCTGTAGTCGTTTAGTAATTCCTCACTAATGTAAAATGATAGCTCGTAGCCTGTCTCAGCTTCTTTTTCTATGGTCTTTTGAGCAGTTGTCCAAGTGAATTCTTTTGAGGGGATCTTTGGCTTTAAAAAATTGTAAGATTTTTGTTTGAAAACTGATTTGTAGTGAACAAACTCAGAGTTCTCTTTAATTTCCTTGTAAAAATGCCCAGAAAGCAATGTATTATGTTTATTCCAAAATTCTTCTTTAGTCATTCAACCATTTTATACTGTTTAGTTTAAGCGTTCAAACTTTCCATTCCAGTGGATCACATTTCTCTGTTTTCTCAAATCTACAAACAGTTCCAGGCAGTTTCCTTCAGGGTCGTTGAAGTATATGCACTCTCCAATGCCATAATCGTATCGTTCAAAAGACATCTTAATATTTTCGAACTTTGTACAAAAATCTTGTAAATCTTCAGTAGAGTTCAATTCGAAAGCTAAGTGTTCAAAGTTGTTCTTTTCTTGCGAAATGCAAAATGCCAAATCGTGGTGAGAATCGTTTGCTGTTTTCAAAAACGAATATTCTCCAACAGTAACTCCTTTAGAAAACCCTAAAATATTTGTATAGAAATCCATCATTAAATCTAAATTCCTAACAAAAAGCATTATATGTCCAATTCGCTTAATCATTTGAGTAACTGAAAACTATCATAGTCTATTATAAATCAAGCAGCAAAGACAAGTCGACCGTTGCTTGACAGTGATCACTTTACTGTTTAGGATTATAGAAATAGTCTATTTATTATTTGCTAGGTATGCCTTTTAGTATTCTCGCTGCAATTGTTGTCGCTGTGGTTAATATGATTGTAGGATTTATTTGGTATGGTCCATTTTTCTCAAAGGCGTGGATGAAGGAAATCGATAAGTCTGAGGAAGAATTAGCTCAAGGTGGAAATATCGCTTATCTTTACACAATGATTGCTGCGTTCTTAATGGGAGCTGCTTCATCATTCTTATCTATCAGAGTGGGTGCTGTTGGAGTTGTAGAAGGAGCATTATTAGGATTAATTGTTGCAGTAGGATTTGTTGCAACTGCATATACATCTACCTACATTTTCTCAGGTAGATCTATCAAATTGTATTTAATCGATGCTGGATATCATGTAGTAACTATCACTCTTGCTGGAGTTATTGCAGTACTAATAAGATAAATTGTGGACTCGTCCGTTTGTCTCGGGCGAGATGACTAAGAATTCCAGCACAGATTGAAAAGTGCTTTCATTGTTTCCGCAACAAAAGGATGGTCAATTAGGATTCCTGTGTTTTCAGCATTCTTTGTAAGATTAACTATCGCTACTTTGTAATCGCTAATTCCAATATATGTTCCTTTAGGGAATTGGGGCATTTTTATGTATCGTACTTCTCGCATCTCTGCGGGGCTGGTTTGAACATAACGATCTAAATCTTCTCTGTCGGTAATAATTGATTTTAAAGGTATGTTTCTTTTGATTCTTTCTGGAATGAATACAGTATCCATCCAATCAGTAAAACTGCCATCGTCTGATCTGTTTAGGAAACTGTAGATTTGCTTTCCAGCGGTGCCGTCTAGAAATTCCAAGAAGAGCTTCCTAACGGACTCTTGGTTTTCATCGGTAAATTTTATAACAGGCTTTGACAAACTAAGATCAATTTTCGAAATGAACTCTACAATTAAATTCTTAAAATCTGATTGGGTTTTAGAGATCCTTGCTTCTTCTTCTTCAAATAATTGTACAAGTTTTTCAGGTGAAGAGATCTGGTATGTAATTTTTTTAGAGTTAGGAGATTTGTTAACTAAGCCAATAGCTTCTAGCTTCGAAAGTATTTGGTAGCTGTTGGGCCTAGTGAGTCCTGTTTTGGTTGAAATCTCAGCCGGGGAAGCGAATTTCAAGTCTATAAGAGCTTCGTAAGTTTTAATTTCTGATGCTGTAAGACCAATTTTGGTTAGAATCTCTAAGTTCATTATTTTATTTTTTTCTTATTTAAATTCCAAAGCGTGTCTAATATTGTTTCGATCGCACCAGAGATGATTTTATGATTAAGTACAATGCTTATACTGTTTCCTTCATTAGGCTGACCCTTAGAAATTAGAACAGTTTTGTCATCGTGAACAATAATTCCTGAACCTTGAGGGAAATTGTCAGATTTGATAGACATTGTTTCTTTCAATTCATTTTTGTCAGATTTGAAAGACACATTTTCAACATCTTCGTTATGCAAAATTATTACTCTTTTTTGGATTCTCATTTTGACTCTTGTAGGAATAAAAATTTTATCTAACCATTTCTTGAAATACTTGTCCCACTTCTTATCCAGGATTTCATATTGAATTCCGCCGCCCTTTGAAATAGAAGACATGTAAGCTGCCTTTATTCCTTCTTCGCCTTGGAGAAAGTCAACATGGGGAGACTTCTTGGACGATTCCAACTCTTTTTCGATTTTAGAAGAAATCTCTTTGGCAACTTTAGTTGCTTCTTTAATCTCGTTTGCTCTTTTGTCTAACAATATAGAAAGCTTATTGGGATTCTCCGCAGAGTACTTAAGTTTATTGGCATCAGTTATCTCGATAACTAGTCCTTTTTGTGCAAGCAAGTCGAGTATCCTGTAGGTATTTTCTCTAGATGTACTGGTCTTTTTCGAAAGCTCTGCTGGTGTTGAGGGTCCATGCAAAAGTAACGTTTCATAAACATCTGATTCTGACTCGTTAAGTCCACAAGCTTTTAAAATGTCACTTAGCATATATGTTATTTTCGATTGACTTTTTTAATTATACCATAATAACTGTATTTTAATAAAAACGAATACAAGCCATTAAAACCTACTCCTGTTAATTAATTCAGGCATTGTGTAATAATCTATTGACATTGTTATGTAAAAGATTTATATTCTCGAATATGTAAAAAAGAAATTACAAAAGTTTTAATATATTTTTTATTTTGAAAATATATGAGAACTTTAGTTAGAAAGGGAAGCAATAGCAAGATCTTTGTCTTACTTATGCTCATTTTGATCCTATCCTCCTCTCTCCTACCCACGCCATTACTGACTGTAGTTTACGCAAATGAAGATCAAGATGATCGTTTGGTTGATGATTCTCCGATAGATGAAAGAGGATTTTCTGAAGGAATAGAGCCTGATGTAGCAGAAAGGGCCGCAGGCGTACTAAGCAGTACTTTACCTTCGAGAGCAGATACTTTTGTAGCCGATTCTAATCCAACTACGATGTTTGGTTCTGAAAAGAATCTAAAAATTAAAGATGGAAAGGCTACTTACGATAAAGATGCCTATATAAAGTTTGATCTGTCTTCTGTTACTGGAACTGTCCAAAGTGCGAAAGTTAAACTTTTAGCTAAAGTTTCGGATACAAGTTCAACAACTTTAGAAACAAAGCTTAATGTTTCTGGATTAGCAAATGATCAATGGGACGACATAGCATCAACTCCTCTTCTTACACCTACTTGGAATACAAAATTTGCTATTCCTACTGAATCATTAATCTCAACTACAAACATTAATGGAAGTACTTTTGTTTGGTACACAATTGATGTAACTAATTTCGTTAAGCAGCAATATGCCGGAGACAAATTAGTTACTCTAGGATTAAATCAAACTCTTAAAAATAAAGGACTGCAAGTTGCAATTAAAAGTAACGATTCTCCTAATGCTACACAGAAACCTGTGTTAGTTGTTAAGTATTTACCAACGCCAACAAATCAGGCACCAACAATATCTATACTAAAACCAGATGTAAACGAAGTTGTCGATAATCAATTCAAAATTGTTTGGAGTGATACAGATCCAGATAACAATGCATCTGTTTCGCTTTACTACGATAATAATAATTCTGGAAATGACGGAACTTTAATCATTGGAAATCTTCCAGAGGATCCGGAAGTAACAGGTGATGAATATGTCTGGAATACAACCGCAATACCTAATGGAGTTTACTATGTTTACGCTAAGATTTCTGATGGATCTAGTGAGAGATTTGCTTATTCAACTGGAACAGTTACTGTTCAGCATCCAGCTCAAGGAACGAGAATTAATCCTGTTGATGATACGTATGTCTGGGATGGATCTCCAACTACTGCGTACGGAACTGACACTAGTTTGAAGATTAAGGATGGAACATCGACCTACGAAAGAGAAAGTTATCTTAAGTTTGATTTAACACCTTACAACACAATTGCATCTGCAAAGTTAAACATTTATGCAAAGATTGCTGAAAGTTCTGCAACTCCAGCCACCACAACTAAAATTAAAGTTTATGGAATAGATAACGATGATTGGGATGACGATTCTGCAACCGCAATAATGACTCCGACATGGAATACAAGATTGGCAAAAAATAATTCTAATTCTGTGATTGGTGATATCACTGGTGGGACAAATTATCAGTGGTATACAGTAGATGTTACTCACATTGTTAAGCCACAAGTGGAATCTGGAAATAGAATTTCTAGTTTACTATTAACACAGGAACTTAATGATGCTGGACTTCAAGTGTTAATAAACAGTTCAGATAATTCTGATCCTGATAAAAGAGTTCATCTTGTCCTCAACGCTACAACGGGTCCAATGCCAGAACAGTCACAGTACACTTTCGTTAATATTTTAGATGCAACTAAGAACCTAATATATACATCAAATAGTATTGTTATAACTGCAGCAGGAAATGCAACTGTAAGTGGAGGAACAAATACAAAGTTGGTAAAGAATGGTGTTGAATCAGGGACGAGTGTAAGTGTAGCTGTCGGCGATACTTTAGCAATTCAAACTGCTTCTTCTAATGCTGAAGGAGTTTTAGTAAATGTGAATTTTTCTTTAGGAACATTCAATACTGTTTGGAAAGTTCAAACAGCAGCACTAAACTCTCTTCCAGCAGTAAATGGTGAAGTGTCTGGATTTACACAAGGTAATTTCGATGTTGATAATGTTGGATCATCAACTTACTCTATTCCACTTTCTACAGGAATCTCAGGAAATGGAATGACTCCAACTTTGAGCATAAACTACTCAAGTCGAGGTTCTAATGGAATTTTAGGTGCGGGATTTTCTCTAGGTGGATTATCTACAATTTCTAGATGTGGAACAACATTGGGTCAAGATAACTCAATTGATCCTGTAGACTTTGATTCAAATGATAAGTTTTGCTTGGATGGAGAAAGACTGATGAATTTAGACGGACAAGCTTACGGAGCAGATGGGACAGAATATCGAACAGAACACGAAACCTTTACAAAAGTTATTTCCCATGGGAATGTAAATGGCGCTCCAGCTTGGTTCGAGGCTTTTACAAATAGCGGAATTCAAATAGTTTTTGGTTTGACTTCTGATTCAAAAATTGAAGCTGTTGGAACTTCTCATGTTTTGTATTGGGCTGCCAATAAAATGAATGATCGTTTGGGTAACTATCTAACGATAAATTATTACGAAGATCCAGCAGGAACGAATTTTTACCCAACCAAGATTTCATATACAGGAAATTCTCATGAAAGTCTTTTAACTCAACCGACAAACTTTCTTGAATTCATTTATGAAAATCGACCTGACACTCAAAGAAAATTCGTTGGTGGTTCAGTAGTTGTGGTCAATAAGAGATTATCTTCAATCAGATCTTACAGTACAAACGCTAACGTAAATACTTTGGTGAAAGAATATAAATTTGCGTACAAACCTTCGTCAACTGCAACTTTGAATTCCTACCTAGCATCTATTACAGAATGTGGATTCAACAATTCTTGTTTTAAACCTACAACATTTAGTTGGAAAGATTTTGAATCTTCACAATTGAGTTTTAGCGGGAATGGAAGCGGTGATTGGTCTGCAAACAGCGTTGGCCAAACTAGAACAATTACTGGAGACTTCAACGGTGATGGAAGAACTGACTTAGCTGGTCATCAAAACAATTCTTCAGATCTATCTTTATGGACTGTAAGTCTTTCAAACGGAACTTCTTTCAACAATCAAAATTGGAGTGGAGTTAATCCAAATTCTGACATGAGAAATTTCTTCGTTGGAGATTTTAACGGAGATGGAAAAACTGACATGATGAGACAAGCTGATCAAGTTAGAGCAAATGGTTGGAGAGTTCGATTATCAACCGGAACAGGTTTTGTAGATCAACCAGTAGGAGGTGAATACAACGATAACTTATGGACTGGACATGGACTCGGTTATGCAAATACTATCACTGGGGACTTTAATGGAGATGGAATGACTGACATGGCTGGATATCAATCAGGAAATTTGTGGACAGTTTGTTACACAGTAATTAGGACTACTTCTCCACTCACCTTTGATTTCTCTTGCACTCCAAACACTGTTAGTCACGATGGTGGATTATCGAACAACATTTTGGGAGATTTCAATGGTGATGGAATGCTCGATATGATGAAGTACGCAGTTCCAACTGATCCATCTAAATTCAGAATATTCTTATCTACAGGAACTGGATTTGTTGATTCAGGAATGTGGAATTCACCTAATACTTCTATGAATCTTCAAAATACATTCTTAGGAGATTTTAACGGTGATGGTTTAACAGATACAATGGGTTTCGTTTCTGGAAATAAATGGAAAGTGTGTTTATCAACTGGAACAAATTTTGATTGTACCGATGATAGTTTAGCAAAACCTCATTGGACAGGACATGGCGGCGGCACTTCTAACAATTATGTTGGAGACTTTAACGGAGATGGAAAATCTGATATTGCAGGATATACAGGTTCAGGAGGAATGTGGGATGTTCAACTTTCAACAGGGTTTAATTTTGGTGCAAGTGGAAGTTCTTCAACATGGTTCTCTCATGCAGGAGGGGCAGGAAATAACTTCTTTGGAGATTATAATGGCGATGGATCAATCGACATGGCTGCATACACACAAAGTGGAAGTACTTGGAGTGTTAGATTGAATGGAATCTCCGCACCAAATTTACTTACAAAAGTTGTAAACGGTCATGGGTTAGAAGTACAAGTTAATTACAAACCTCTAACAGATTCTTCTGTTTATACAAAAGATAACGATGCCAGCTATCCTACTAGAGTTGATTTCCAAGGTCCGATTTATGTTGTATCAGATTACAAAGTTACAAACGGAGTTGGAGGATTAAATCAATATAGCTTTACGTACGGTGGGGCAGAGATAAATACAAGAGGTAGAGGTTTCTTGGGATTCAGATGGTTGAGAAAAACTGACAATCAAACTGGAATTACAGATTATTCTGAGTTTGAACAGGTTCATATTTTTAGAGGAATGGTTTTAAAGAACGAAGTTAAATCATCTAACGGAACACTTCTGAGTTCTACAGTAAATACATTGAGCAGTCTTGAAGCCACAAGAAAGGGAACAAGTTTAGTGAACGAAAGATACTTCCCTTATGTAACAAACTCTGTGACTAAAGTTTTCGATCCATTAAATGGTTCAATAATAAAAACTGATAGATCAGAATTTACTTATGATGAATATGGAAATCAAACAAGAGTTGTACTTACAACAGACGTTGACGGTACACAAAATACTTATAGAACAACAACTGTAAACACATTTAATAACAATGCAAGTAACTGGATAATCGGAAGATTAACAAGAGCAGAAGTTACTAAAGAAGCTCCGGAATTATCTGCGCAAACAAGAGTATCAGCATTCAACTACGATCCAAATACTGGTCAACTTTTAAGAGAAACTGTTGAACCAGATATTCCCGCACTAAAGTACGACAAAAAATATGATTACGATTTATTTGGAAACATAATTAAAAGTTATGAGATGCCAAATACAAATGAAGTAAGAACTCAGCAAACAATCTACAGTACAAATGGAAGATTTGATCTAGAGTCTACAAATTCACTTGGTCATAAAACTGTCAAAACATTTGATGCAGCGACTGGAAATTTGTTAACTGTTACAGATCCAAACGGACTAGTTGTTAAGTATGAATATGACGTTTTCGGAAGAGTTGTGAAAGTTACTCAACCTGATGGATCAGCTTCAAGAACAAGTTACTTAATGTGCAACGGAAGTTTGTGTCCAGCTGGAGCAAAATATTTTGTTAGAGTTGATAACAATTCTGGACAAACTATGAATACTTTCTACGATGTTATAAATCGTGAAGTTAGAAGTCAAACACTTGGATTTGATGGAAGAATGATTAATATAGACTCTACTTACAATAATCTTGGTCAATTGACAAAAAAGTGTGAACCATACTTCGCAAATGAATCTACCCAAAACTGTGTTCAGTTTACTTACGACAACTTCGGAAGACTTACAAGAGAAGCCTATCCGGGTGATCGTGATAAACAAATCAGTTACACAGGATTAGAAACAAAAGTAAGTTTAATGGGACAAGAAACAAGAACTTTGAAAAACGTTGTTGGGTTGGTAGTAAAAGTCACTGATGTTTACAGTAATTCTGTTCACAGCAAATATGATAACTTTGGAAATTTAATTTCCACGATCGATCCAATGGGAAATACAATTTACATGAAGTACGACATTCGGGGAAGACAAACAGAGATCAACGATCCTGATACAGGAGTAACGCAATATTTCTACAATACTTTTAGTGAAAAAACTGTAATCACTGATGCAAAAAATCAAACTTCAACTACAACTTACGACAAGTTAGGAAGAATTTCTTCGATTGAAAGATTGGAAGGTGTTGTAGTTTATGAGTACGATATTGGAAATAAAGCTTTAGGTAAAATTAACAAAATTACAGCTGAAAACGGTTATGCCGAAAATTTCAATTACGATTCTTTAGGAAGAACTTACGAGACAATAAAAACAATAGATGAAGTAAAATATGTCACTACGAAAGTCTTTGATCAGTACTCTCGAGACAAAACATTAATTTATCCGTCGGGATTTGCTGTTACAAACATCTATAATGGGTTTGGAGTATTAAGCGAAGTAAAAAATTATAAAGATAATAGTTCTTACTGGAAACTAGATTCTTTAAACGCAAAAGGTCAGTTGTTGAAAGAAACTTTAGGAAACGGAATTATTTCTAACTACTCTTACAATAATGTAACTGGTTACTTAACGAACATTACCGCAGGGAATCTTGCAAACTTAGTTGGAACGCAAAATCTAACATACAATTATGATCAACTTGGAAACTTACTTACTAGAAAAGATAATATTCAGAATGTTGAAGAAACTTTTGGATACGATGCATTAAACAGAATAACTTTGGCACATATAAATGGGCAATCAGTAAGTACTTCATACAACTCTATTGGAAATATTGTAAACAAAACAGACGTTGGAAATTACACTTACGGAAGTAAGCCACATGCAGTTACTCAGGTTTCTGGAAACGTAAATAATTCTTACACTTACGATGCAAATGGAAACAGAATAACAAGTAGTGACGGATCAATCACCTATACATCATTTAATAAGGTAAAGATAATTTCAAAGGCGACTGTAAGTCAGACGTTCACTTATGATCCTTCAGGAGATTTGTATAAAAATGTTCTTAACGATAACGGAAATTCTACAACAACAGTTTATATAGGAAGTCTTTACGAGAAAGTAACAACTGGTACAAACTCAGAAGAACTTCATAATATATTTGTGAATGGAAAAGTTATTGCGACTTATACAAAACCAAAAACAGGAACTGCTACAACAAAATTCATGCTTTACGACCACATAGGATCATTGTCTATAATTACAGATCAGACTGGTGCATTAGTAGAAAGACTAAGTTTCGATTCTTGGGGAAAACGAAGATCATCTAACTGGCAAAGTTCTGGTACTGTAACAAGTGGAAGTAAGATTGGATTTACAGGTCACGAACAACTGGACAAAGTTGGTTTGATAAATATGAAAGGAAGAGTTTACGATCCTGTAATCGGTAGATTTGTTTCTGCAGATCCATTCATTCAGGAGCCAGGCATGACTCAAAGTTACAATAGATATTCTTACGTAATGAATAATCCGTTGAACTTAACTGATCCAAGTGGATATTTATTTGGAGGTGTAAAAGATTGGTTTGAGGAGAAAGCAGATAATGTTGTTAACTTTGTAAAAGATAATTGGAAGGCAGGTGTAGCTATTGTGGTTACTGTGGTAGCAATTGCAACGTTCAATATACCGTTGGCTTCATCAGCTGGTGCATTTGCTTTTGGATTTGGATCTTCATTCACTGGAACTTTGTTAAATGGTGGAAGTATTGGAGACGCTTTCAGGGCAGGAATAACATCTGGATTTGTATCTTTAGGTACTGCTAATGCTTTTGGAATGGTTGGAAAATATTTGACTGATCCTGTTTCTAATATGATTGGACATGGAGTTGTTGGTGGAACAAAAAGTGTAATAGAAGGAGGAAAATTTGAACATGGGTTTATAAGTGCTGCACTAACATCAAGATCTGATTACTTTGTTGAGAATGCATTCCCAAACAGTCTGGAAGGAAGAGTTCTAATGGCAGGAGCAATCGGAGGTACAATATCTGAATTAAGTGGGGGTAAATTTGTAAATGGTGCAGTAACGGCAGCTTTTGGAAGACTTTATAACCATGAGGGTGCGCTTGGAATGCATAAAGACGGATATTCATTCTGGAAGCCAACTGGAAAATCAATCGAACTGCGAACTGGTGTTGAATATAAAGAATTACCACAGCCTCTATCACCGAGTAGCTTTGGAAAAGGTTTGGTTACAAAATTATCGAAGATAGTGGATTCGTTGAGTATTTTAAAAATTGAGATAATAGTAGGTGAATACACAACTTATAATGAATACATCGAAATGCAAAAATATCACGATCCGTATTATTCGAACGGTAAACTCCTATGGGATAATGCAAAAATAGTTCCAACAGGAAAGTATCACTACGAACCTGTAGGTAAAATTAACAAAGTCGATCTATACAATGCCTCTAGATTATGTGTTTTCGATGTGTGTTCAAGTTACTAGTATTTAATGGAGTTGAGGGCCTTCGGGCTCTCTTCTCTATTTTGAATTCTTTCTCATCTCTTCGTCGCTTGTTAGCGATTGTAAATCTACAATATCCGTAAAAAGTTTTCCATTTATATGATCAACTTCATGTTGTATAACTCTACACATAAATCCATCGAACTCTTCTGTATGACCTTCTCCTTTCTCATCTTGATAACTAAGTGTTATTTGATGAGGACGAGAAACTTTTCCAAACAGTTTTGCTTCTGAAATGCTTAAGCATCCTTCGGTCATTTCTACATTTTCCTTAGAGAATTTAATAATTTTTGGATTAAAGAAAAACTTAGGTCCAGTTGAAACTAGCTCTGGTCTATTCGGATTTGGTTTTATGTTTACCAAGAAAACCTGTTTTAGTATTCCAATTTGTACAGCCGAGATCCCAACTCCAACTTTTTGAGAAGCTAGTGTGTCTATTAGATCTTTTTTAAGTTCAGATATTTCCGAAGACAAAATTTCATCTTTAGATAGCAGTTCGGAAACTTCGCGTAATTTAGGATTGCCTATTTGAAGAATTTTCTTGTTCATTTGTTTCGATTATAGTCTAAAATGCTATTATTAGTAAATTAAACTTTATAGCAGAATTATGTTCATGAAAATATCTTTAAAACTAGAAGAACTTGGAATGTTTGCACTTAGCTTTATGGCTTTTGTAGGAATCGGTGGTGATTGGATCGCATTTCTGATTCTATTATTTACACCTGACATAGGAATGTTGGGATACTTAGCAAGTAACCGAGTTGGTGCCATAACTTACAATTTACTTCATCACAAAGGAATTGCTTGCCTATTCATAATGTTAGGACTGTACTTTAGTATTCCAACTTTCATTTTTGTGGGAATCATTCTGTTCGCGCACTCAAGTATCGATAGAGTTTTGGGATACGGACTAAAGAGAACATCAAATTTCAAAGATACTCATCTTGAAGATTCGAAAGAAGAACCTAAAGAGATTTCTGCGGAATAACTTCCTAGACTTTCACTTTAATATCTACTAATATTTTAGTAGTTAACTCATTTCTATGAAAAAACTTGCTTTGCTCATCACCGCTGCTTCTGCTTGGCTTGGCTTAATTCTAATTACTTATGTTGCAAGTCAAAAGCCTGATTTTAATATTGTAAATATATTCAGTTTCTTCACAATACAAAGTAACGTTATTGTTGCATTGTTCTGTACATACTTACTTTTCAAGAAGAATAGCTTTAGTAAATGGGAACAACTTTTCCAATTTGGCGCTATGGTCAACATTGCTATAACTGGACTTGTCTATACATTTGTTCTTGCAAGTATTTGGAGTCCGCAAGGATTAGAATTTGTTGCAGATGCTCTACTGCATTATGTTACTCCTCTATTGTATGTAATAAGTTGGTTGCTTTTCTTAGAAAAAAGAACTTTAAGGTGGAGTTTAGCTTTTGCTTGGTTACTTTACCCAATTGGCTATTTGGTTTATTCATTGATAAGAGGTTCTATCGTGAATTGGTATCCTTATCCGTTTATAGACGCGAGTGTGTTAAGCGTTCAGCAGTTAGTTACTAATTGTATTGTTGTAACTCTTGGATTTGTGGCAGTGACTGTGCTAGGAGTTGTAATAAATAACAGTCAGTCTAAATAGAATTTGAATTGGAATAAAACGCCGGGTTACCGGCGTTTCTTATTGCTCGGTTACTTGCTCAACTCCATCCTCTTTTTTCTCAACCGGTAAAAAGCTTTCACTAGTTTTGGAGTTATGTAGGGATTTAGAAATTGGGATTCCTAATTCCGCAATAGCTTCCTCAGCTGCATTTAAAACTACCCATTGTGCTAAAGGATTTTTGAGTCCTTTGTAAAATGGTGCTTTGCTATCAAGAAGCATAAAATAGAATTCTCCGTATCTTCTTGCTAGATGAACTATTTCAGCTATCCTGATTTCGAAACTCAGATTGGGCTAGGTTTGAAAGATTGTCGTACCAAGTATCTCTTTTGTCAGAATCTATAAAATCCATATCCATGCTATATTATAGCATATATAGTAGATATATCACTTGCTGAGCTGGGCTAGTCCGTAAGATTGAAGTGTCGAGATGGTTGATTCCTTGGCACAACCGTCTCTAAGTATTTTGTAAAAACCCTGGTTTGAAAGATCTACTACTGTCGAGCCAAGTCTTCCAGGGTCGTTTTCTTCTAAACTTCCTCCGTCAAAGACTGCAGATAACTTTATCCACAACTCCTGAAATTCTTCTACTTGAATTGTACTTTGTTGTGAACTCATATTGGCACTCGTTAAAGCAAGTGGTCCAACTTTCCTACTTAGTTCACGAACAAACTCAGAGTCAGGGATTCTAACCCCTATCAAATCTGTTTGTGGGTTAAGTTCAGAATTCAAAGAATGTTTTCTTTTGAAAATTAAAGTTACTTTTCCTGGTAGTAAGTCTTCTAAAATTTCTTTGGCAACTGTAACTTCTGCAACGTGGTAAATCTCCGAAACATCGCTCACTGCAATTGCCAGAGGTTTTGTCGAATCTCTTTTTTTGATTTCGTAAATTCTTTCAAGTGCTTTATTGCTATTTACTAAGCAAGCTAACCCATAGATAGTATCAGTAGGCACTGCTATTACTCCATTATTGTTTAAAAAATCTGAAGCTAGGCTCACGCTTTGCTCCAGATTGTCTTGTGATAGCTTTATCAGTTTATTCATTAAAATTATGCAACTTCTACTCCATCGTCTTCATCTAAATCAGTTTCTAGCTCTTCGTTTAAATCTCGAGGCTGGCTATTTTGTGTTGGTTGATCAACATCCTCCATTCCGCTGTCTGTATCTAAAGGATTGTCTCCATCTTCATCATCCTCTAAATCTTGAGGTAAAGTTTCTTCGTCCATGTCTGTTCCTGTCTGCGCATCTTTGTGTAGTCCAGCGAAAGTGTCTGTATTGTCTGTGGTTTCTAATAAATCTACATCTGTATCCACATCGGCTTGAGGGTTAGTGTCGTCGTTACTCATTTTTGAAAGTTAAAAAATATTATAACTGTGTTGCCTTATGAATTTCACCCCACTTAGCCATTGATTTTAGTAATGGCTGAAGAGTTTTTCCATAATTAGTAATATTATACTCCACTTTTGGAGGAACAACTGGGTAAACCTTTCGTTCGATCAACCTATCGTGTTCAAGTTCTCTTAACTGTTGAGTTAGCATTTTTTGAGTTACTCCAGGAAGTTCTTTGTTAAGTTCTCCGAATCTTAAGGTCTTCTCAGATAAAAGCCATAGAATAAGGGGCTTCCACTTGCCTCCTATAACTTCGAGCGTAGTATTAACTGGATTGCTGCTTAAACATTTCTTCATAGTTTCTTTTTAGATAGTATCTAACTAATTAGTAAGTTCTTGTTATTTTAGCATCATGACTGTTACTATTGATAGTTAATTTTTAATAAACTTTTATGAGTTATACAGATTTACCTAACGACCAAGTTTTAGAAGATACAGTCAAATCTTTAGAGAAGAATGGATTTGTTGTTCATGTTGTCGAAAAATCGTCTGATGCAAAAGATTCTGTTGAAAGAATGTTGGCTGAAGGCAGCAATGTAATGCAGATGACTTCAGTTACTTTAGATCAAACAGGAATTAGTGAGTTAATTAATACTTCTGGAAAGTACGATGCAGGAAGAAATAGATTGTTTTCAGACGGAGTTAGTGATTTTGATAAGAAAGTTGTAGGATATGCAGCTGATTATGCTGTAGGAAGTGTCCATGCTTTAACCCAAAACGGAGAACTTATGATTGCATCAAATACTGGAAGTCAATTAGGTGCCTATCTTTATGGAGCAACGAAAGTTATTTTTGTAGTCAGTACTCAGAAAATTGTTAAAGATTTGGAAGAAGCTAAGAAAAGAGTTTACGATCACGTACTCCCACTCGAAAGTGACAGAGCACACAAGGCTTATGGTGTTGAAGGAAGTTTTGTAAGCAAACTTGCAATAATAAGTAGAGAAATTGTTCCTGAGAGAATTCATATTGTTTTAGTAAAAGAGCAATTAGGATTCTAGAGTTTTGTTCGGCACTTCGGTGCCTGACATTATGCTAAATCTGGAAGGAAAACTTTCTTTAAGAATAGCAAGGTTGCAGTTCTTCTGTAACCTTCGTCCCAAAAATCACTATACCAATCGATACGGCTTGGATTATTTGGTGGAGAAATTTTTATGGTAGGGTTAAATCTTCTATAGCCTTTATGCATTAATCTAAATTGAACAACATCAAGTTCGAGTTGTCTTAGTAAATGAGTTCTTATTGATTCCCTATTCTCTCCACATCGTGAAAGATCAAGATACTTCGAGAATAAATCTTCTCTTAATTTAAAATTACTTCCAATCCAAACACTTCCAAACAAAATATGAATTTCTTGCGCTCCAATCATCGTTTTCTTGTGAGGAATGCTTTTGAATTTATAACCATTTGAATCAACATCGATCCAATATTCTAAGATTTTATCTATGTCAGCAAATTGAGGAATTGTTTTTAGTAAATCGAGTACAATTTCTCTTTCTTCAAATTTTGCTTCTGGTCTAAAAAATATAACTACATCTGAATCTGAGTTGTTATCTGAATAACCTTTAACTTTAGATCCAAAAAGTAAAACTTGATCAAACAGATTTTTGTTTAAAATAGGATTGTTTCTAATAGATTCTAATGCTCCACTCAAATCCGATACCTCTCTTTCAACCGAGTTTAAACTTTGATTGGAAAGGTCAACTAATTCTATACTTAATTCGTTGAGCAGATCTACTGAAACTAATCGAAGTTTTGCAAGTTTATTTAATCCTGATTTTATAAGATTTCTAAACTCGTTGAATTGAGAAATCTTTTTAATAAATTCAGTATCTTGTTCAGAAGTGTGTTTTGTCTTTTCTGCATTTTCGAAAATTGCTGTTAAGAAGAGACTGTTAACTTGCGAAGCTGAATTTTCGCTAAAGAAGATATCTCCTACAAAGTTATTTTGAATTATTAAGTTACTAAATTTTTTAATAATTCCATCAATTGAAACTTCCATTAACCAATTCGCTCTTTTCTCAGAAAAATTTCTTTCGATTGAAATTGAATCAAGTTCTTCAATAAACTTTAAAACTAGCTGATCAAGATTTCCAAAAATCTCAAATTTTGAATCGGATTGTTCTTTTAAAACTGTTAACGATGAAAGACCTTCCTGTAAAGATTTTGCTAGTTCTGTTTCCTCCGAAATCTCAATTAGATAATATATTTCTTCAATCGTAACTATTGATTTACTGACAAGAAATGGAATTAAGTGTGCAGCCTTTCTGATCCTTTCTGGTTCTATCATTCCATCTTCACCAACGTCACCATCAATAAAGCTTGCTCTAACATCACTTTCTCCCAGACAGTTTAACCAAGCATTTCTAAATACATTAATAAATTCTGAATAAACTTTTTTCAACACACCTCCAAAGTTTTGTGAGTCTGCTAGTAAATTCAAAGGGACGTATAGAATCAACCTTAAATTGTTTGGTTCTGCAGTTAAAAATTCTTGTAATTCTTGATAAATTTCTATTAGTTCCACTTCTGTAACGAATTCAGCTTTGAGTGCGTCAGAAACATTTATATGTGGATCAACTTTATCAAAAAAATCTGTAAGAGATTTTTCTAAATTATTTCTTTGTATTATTAATTCTTGAAGTTTTGGATTGTCTCGAAATCTTAAAGGAAAGCTTTGCTCGGGATTATTAATGTTAAATGGAAGTATTACTTCTTTTGCAACATTTTTTTGATATAAAAGTTCGGTCATTAGGCTTCTGTTGGATAAAATAAATATTCCCATCCTTTTCGGATTTCTCTGTCAGTTGATTTAGGTCCTCTTGCTAATGCAACAACTGGAACTTTTAAATTTTCTTCTACAAAGTCTAAATAAACTTCTTCAAGAGTTTTTTCATCGGTTGCTTTTATTGTTGTTAGTACTGGAACACATTGTTTAAGTAATTCAGTTAGCCTAACTTGATGCGAATAATGTTTTTCATCTTGAGTATTTGGATGTACTTTTATTCCAGTAATTACACCATCACTGATCTCAAAAAAATCTTCTAGATTTTCTGAAGAATCGCATTTGTATCCAACACAGATTTGCCATTCATTAAATTTTTCAAGAATATCCAAGTAACTAATTACTAATCCATCAAATGAATTTATTCCTCCGCTAACAGCAAGTGCATACTTCATTGCAACAACATCGTAGTTTCCATTTCTGAATTCTCCAAGCCAATCGTTACCAGCATTATTGTGAGTTTCTTCAATTTGATCAGTTAATTCTCTATTGAAAGAAACTAATGGGCCAGCTCCGTGTCTTGTCATATAACATCTCGAAACTCCAAGTCGAATAACTCTTCCTGGATAAGTACATTCTTGAAGAGTATTTAAAACATCTTGAGCAGTAGGATCAATTTGAGTAGTATGTGGAATAAATCCGTACCAAGGATGGAGTAATGCTCCATGAGAAGGTTCTCCTACAATTGTTTGATCATTTTCAAGAATATCTGCTAAATAATCTTGGTCTACTATTCTCACAAGTTCCGAAAGTATACTAAATGATTCTGCAATTGTAGAAACTAAACTAGAGTTGTGTAAGATTTTCATTTCTGCAAAAGCTTCGTCAGAAAGTTCTTCAATTCCTAATGTCTGAATGAGTGCATTAGCTTCTTTGATTTTCTGTTGGCGAATTGCTTCAACTTTTTCTTCAATTTTTGAAATTGGAAATTTAAAATCTCTAGCATAAATCGAAAGTTCAGGATGATTTTTAGATTCTGTCACAGCGTCTCCTACTCCTTTTCCGATGGTTCCTTTTTTGTTTTCTCTAAGTACTTCTTTTAATCTACTCATAGCTCCATGGAAAGGAGTTACTGTCAGACAATCATCACTTATCGTAATCATGTCGAATGGATTTGCTACTCCTTTTTCTTCGAGTTCTAAAGCTTCAGTAAATAAGTCTGCTGGATTAATAACCATGTGTTTAAGATGAGTAGGAACGCCGTTAAAAGTTCCACAACCAAAATGGCTGAACATCTGCTCTCTTCCATCCTCAGTAATAATATGATGACCAGCTTGTGAACCTCCTGATCTCAAAACTCGATTTGCTTTAAGAATTTCACAAAGCCACTGAACAGCAGCACCTTTAGTTTCTTCTCCGATTCCAAGTCCGGCTAAAATAAATGCTTTTTGTTTATTTGTTTCGTTCATAGTTATTTAATAATTTCCTTTCGTCCTTTTGGACTCGTCAGTTTCGACACACATCGAAAGAGGTGGTGCGGGAGTCTATACCCGCACCATTCCTGGAGAGTTTGTATAGCTTAGGTTAGAAGTTCGACCAGTCGAATTTCTTCGCGAGTCCGGTTTCCGGTTTCGTGATGCTGGTCGAGGTGACGCCACTGGGCAGACGATCCCGATAGTCCGCGAAGATGCTGCCCGGCATCGGGATGGAGTTGAAGTTCGGAAGCTTCGCCTGCGCACCGAAGAGCGTCTGGACGCTTTGCAGCCATTTCCAGACCTTCGACGCTTCGCTCGGCGAAATGCGACGATTCGCACCGCCGACCGTGATGAAATTGATGAAGCCGCGCTCGTCGGGCTGCAACGTTTCGGTCACGTAAATCAGGCCGGCCTGCACTTCCGCGAGGAAGTCGGGATCCGGGACGACGACGATGCGATTGGCGCCGAGGCGATCGCTCCACCAATCCGTGGCGCGATCATCACGACCGCCCACATGAATGTAGAACTGGTGCCAGCGCTCAACGATCTTCGTGCAGATGTCCTTGGTGGACATGTTCTGCATGTTGAGGCCGAGATGCTCCTTGGCGCTTGAGGCGGTGACGTTTCCGCGACCGATCTCGTCGGCCACGAGGAACGCATAGCCTTTGAGGCCGTAGAAGTTGAAGATGTCGGTCTCGACGCCGCCCATCAAATAGGCAAGGCCGAGATCGTAGTCTTCGGTGCTGTCGCCGCCGCCTTTGTCCGGAACCAGATAGCGCATCTGTTCGGCGAAGCGATTATCGCTTTCGAACTGCGACATCTGGAAAACCGGGTGGCGGTCGACGACGTCTTGCATCACGCCGGTGGCGATCTGCGTGTTGTACCGGGTGCGGACGCTGCCCAGCATGGTATCGAACACCGGGATGGCATTGAACGCTTTCTCGACGTTGCCGCCCATGCTACCGGTCCCGTCGAATTGCGACAGGATAGGGAGGGCGACGCCGTTTTTGAGGGTGAACGTGCCGTCGGCATTCTTGGTCATGCTGTTGCGCGAAACGCGCTTCTTGCCGTGGATGTCCACGTTTTCGTGAAGCTTGCCGGTGCGACGGTAGACGTCTTCGCCAGCCGCATGAACTGCCTCGCGGCGTTCACGCATCTTGCTGACGGTTTCGGCGTGTTTTTCGCTGCTGAACGTCGCGACATCAGAAGTACGGGCCATGTTGTGGATCTCCTTGTGAACTTGTGTTGTGTTGTCTTACAGGTCGTAGGTGACGAACGAGTGGAAATCGCGCTTGATAATGCCGGGCGCAACTTCCTTCTTCGGCCAGATGGAATCCGACAGCGTGTAAAGCGCCGTGTGTTCCAGTCCAGCCCCTTTGCTTCCGCCGCGACCCACGCGCGCGATGAAGCTCTTGTACGTCTCGTATTGATCGCGAGTCATCAAGTCTTCGTCGAACGGCGGGTTTGGCTCAGGGGTCTTCTCGTCACGACCACCGACTGCGTGCCAGACGATGAGTCCAGCGTCGGTGACCTCTTTGATCTGCTCCGAGTCCATGGGCGTTTCGCTCGCGCTGGAGAAGTCCAGCACGAACACGCCGTGGAGGTCAGGCTCGATGAAGAGGTTCGTGATGTCGACGAACCCAGCAGTGTAGCCGACGTCATGGACGAAATTCAGCAGCTTGAGAAGCTTGCCGAACAGCCATGTCGCCGACTTCATGTCGATGCGCTGTCCCTTGAGCACGAGTGCCAAGGGAAGCAGTTGACGGTAGGTGGCGATGCTGGCGTGGTAGCCGAGCATCAGTGCCACGCGACCGTCATCGGTGTGGACGACTTCGGTGACCTGCGGGAAGAACGCCCCGTAATTGAATGGGGCTTTGCCTTCCGCAGTTGCCTGTGCGTCGAGGTCAGCGGCGATCTGCTGCAGGATCTGCAGCTTCTGCGCTTCTGCCTCGAGCAGGTAGTTGCTGCCGGTCGTGGAGATTTTCATCAGACCAAGCTGCCCAGTGGGCGACTTGGCGACGTACAGCTTCCAGTGGTCGGTTGCGACCATAGGATTGCCGTCCGCCGAGGTGAAAAGCTCGTAGGTACCGGTTGCACCTTCGAACGCACCCATGCTCCGTAGAGCTGGGGTGGATTCTTTGCCTTCTTCCGTTACTGGAATGATGGCGAGTTCCATGGTCTTGATCCTCCGTTTGCTATACAAGTTTATGGATATTACTCAGAACGCTTGGTCGTTAGACACATTCGTTTTGTGTAACAGCCACGTTCTAAAGACTTAATCTTCAAAATGTGACTGTCACATTGAGCAGTAACTCATAAACACTCTTCAGTTTTTAATGTGCTCCCCGAAAGTTTTAAAGCTCATCGGGTTTCTATACCCTTCAATTTGTTTGTGATTAAAGGATTACTAGGATTGTATTTTTAAAGGGAGATTCTTTCTTGACAGTAAATGTCCAATATTGGGAGGAATTTAGACAAAAGGCGTCTAAATTATAAAAATCGGTAAATTTTGATGAAAATGGTGTAGAAAAGGCTTCTACAAAGTAAAAGTCCTTTTTAGGAATATTTGAAGTTAGTTTCTAATTTGAGAGTATTTTTCGAGAGCTTTCTTTACAATTTCATCGTGGTCAAAAGCAAGAGGATATTGAACATCTTCAAGTCTGATCCAAACAGCATCGGTAGTATCATTGTCCGCACCAGGTGCAGGTAAGAGTTCGGGTAGTTCGTTAATGATTGCTAGGTAAACAATCGAAATGACTCTTTTTCTAGGGTCTCTGTTAACTTTCCCAAAAGTAGCTATTTGTTCTAGATTAGTAACTGCCTCTACTCCAGTTTCTTCTTGAAGTTCTCTTAGAGCGGCTGTTTCTAATTCTTCATCATTATTAACAAATCCTCCAGGAATAGCGTACTGCCCTGCAAAAGGCTCATATTTTCGTTTTATTAGAAGAATGTACCTATCATCTCCTTGTTCAGAAATTACTACAATATCTACTGCGACCTTCAATTCTTGTGTATCAATTACAAATTGTTGCATAAATTTTGCTAATTACTGTTATTATACAGATTTTTATTAAATCCTCCTAGATCTCTTAATTCATTGATCTGTCAATTATAATGGGCAAAGTGACCAAAACCTTGTCCAGGTATTGCTATTCGTGAAAAACATAGTATAATTATAGTAGTTAATTTACAAATATGGCACTTTCTCTACCAGGAAGACAGGTATACGAAGATCTATTGGATGATTCTCAAAAGCTAGAGGCTTTAAATTATCCACATCTTGAGGAAGGAGATATGTCATATTTAGAAAGATTTGTAAGAGAGTTCAGTAAAAGAAATGCTGTAACTTTTGTAATCAGATCCCCAATGGATGTACCAGCATCACTTCAGTACATGCAAGTATCTACACTTAAAGACTCTTGGCTTTATGACAATGGAGGTGAAGGAACAATGCAGAGAGCATTTACAGATGTTGAAAAAGCTTTAGGAAAAGTGTGCGACGAAGAAATGTGGGAAAGAATTGCCCCAAGATTTGGAAGATTCACTTCTGAAGATAACTTTGTTGGATTCTTCATCGATTTGCGATAAGATATAACTCCTATGAATCAACCACCTTTTGAAGAAGGTTCTCAACCTGAGAGCTATGAAGATGCGCTAAAATCCAATATTAGAAGAGCTTTGTCTATGGTTTTCAGTAACTGGGAAATAAGAATTGCCGATTTAGAACTAATTCCAATAGATTCCAGAGCAGTTGATATTTCTGATCACGCTCATCCAGTAAGTGTATTCAAAGCAAAATTTAAAATTCCAAGAGAAGATTTCTTTATTTTTTCCAGAAGACTTATAAACTACAAAAATGTTGATTTCACTAAACCTAATGAATTTACAGTAGAGATCTTTGTGAAAATTTCATTGAATACAATGGAAGCTTTAACCGAAGCCAGGGGCTACTCCTACGTAATAAGTCTTGGTAAGGAATTTGCGATTGTTCAGCATTTGTTCCCACCTACAGGCTTTAATATTAAGGATTTAGGTCCAAATAATTTCATTGAGTTACTAATTTTAAGTATTTACGATAAAAATGTACGAAGTCTTGCCCAAGTTCCAAGACTATTTACAGAGAATTTTGATTTATTTTTTGTCCCATTTTTAAAGTCTTTGGCGTATATTCACGGTCATGGAGTAACTCATGGAGATATGATTCTTAGAAATGTTGGATATAGATCGAAGGAAGATGAAAAAATTGTATTTGGATTTTTTGATTACACATCAGTTTTATCTACTGGAGTTATGACTCCAGAAGAATTGGAGGATCTTCCTAGAGTTGTTGCAAATCCTAACCTTTTGAATAATTATTCAGACGATGCGTATGATTTAATTAACGAAGCACTAGTATTTAATAGAAAACCTTCGCACGAACCATTTCATTTACGACTATCTGATGATCAATTCACTATTGCGTCAAACATTTTGAAAACTCTTATTCTAAGAGATTGGGAAGAATTGATTAATAACTCTGAAGAATTGGCTACATTTTTAAGAAGGGCAGCCACATCAAATCTTCAAACCGCTAGAGATAATATCCTCAGATCTCTAGAAGAATACTGTAAAATCCTGGGGTTTTATAATCGTGGGCTTAAAGATCCAAAACTTAAAATGGCAATACAAACTTTGGTAAATAATAGATTTACTAAGGCTTTGGAGGTTAGAAAGCAACCTCTATAAAAAGGACCTACCGCACTACTGGAGGCCCATTTTTGGATTTATCTAATTAGGTTCTAGAATAAATCCAAATCTAATAATTCATCTAAGAAGTTATCTCCGTTAGAATCGTTACTATTTTCTGAGTTAAACATTCCTTCTAATTCGAATCCTACTCCGATTGAAGTTTCAGAACTACTCCAGTCTTCATTCTCATCTTCATAAGATTCAGATTGGTTATGTATTTCTACTCCAGCCTGTGCACCTACTCCAACGTTTCCAGAAGAGTGAGATTCATTTTCATCATCTCCACTTTCGTATTGCCCAGCAGCTGCAACTTCTATTCCAGCACCCAAAGAAGTTTCTGATCTACTCCATTCGGAATCATTAGCCTCTCTATATTCTGATCTCGGATGCATTGTAATAATGTGTAAAGACGATGGAAAAGGAATCAATAAAAGAGGTTTAAAGATAATTCGTGCCAACATTGCTAAAGAATCCCCTAAGGATGTTAGAGCAGATAGTGGATTTGGACTTGGTTCAATGAAACATTTTGGGATTGGGGTAGAAATTGATAGTGCAGGAAAAAAGCAAGGGACAACGGTCTCACTTGCTTTTCCAGCTGTGTCAATTGAAGCTCAATAAAGGTCAAACTTCTTTAATAACTTTTTATTTCCTTCAATCTGATACTGTAACAATTCTGAATAAATTCCTGGTTGAGTTGAAAGTTCTTGAGGAGTTCCAATTGCCTCCACCTTCTTATCATTTAGAACAATAATCTTGCTTGCATTTTGGATTGTAGAAAATCTATGAGCGATTACAATCACTAATCTATTCTTTACTAAATTATCGATTGCCTCGCTAACTTCTGATTCCGACTTTGCATCTAAACTAGAGGTTGCTTCATCTAAAATTAAGATTGGAGCGTCTTTATAAATTGCTCTAGCAATCTGAACTCTTTGTCTTTGTCCTCCAGAAAGTTTAACTCCTCTCTCTCCTACTTCTGTGTTTATTCCTTCGGATAACTTCGAAACGAAGTCCCAAGCGTTTGCTTGCTTTAATGCTTCGATAACTTTTTCATCGTCAACTTTTGAACCGTAAGCTACATTCTCTTTAATTGTTGAAGAGAATAATTCGTTCTCTTGGAAGACCAAAGCGATATTCTTTCTAATAAAGTTGTGAGTAATTTCGTTGTAAGATTTCCCGTTTATAGAAATTTCTCCAGAATTGTTTTTGTAGAATCTTAAAATTAGGTTCACGATTGTAGATTTCCCAGCTCCTGATGGTCCAACTAAGGCTACCATTTCTCCTTCGTGAATTTTAAAACTAATGTCTTCTAGAATACTTTCTGATGTATCGTATTTGAAAGCGACATTTTTGAATTCGATAGTTGGGTTAGAAACTTTCTCTACTTCTTGATCAGCTTCGAAATCCTCGACTGACTCTAGCGCAAGAACTTCAAAAAACTCTTTTGATCCTGATTCAGCTTGCTGGATAGCCCCTAAAATGTATGACATTCCAAACAATGGTTGTCTTGCTCTTTCTACTAATTGAATAAGAATGATTACAGTTCCGACTGTGATAAATCCTTGGAATGCATTTGTGAATATAATGATTGTAGTTACGAATAAAATCGCATTCATGCTGATTTCTCTCAGAAAATCGAAAATGTGGAACTCGTTACTTTGTTTTCGATAAACTTCATTAATATCTTTTAAGTTATTCGAGACTAGCTCGTATTCGTTTTTTTCGTTTGTAAATCCTTTTACGAGTTTTATATTTGCAATTGCTTCTTGAATTCGGCCTCTTGTTCTATCCTCAATTTTGTTTTTAACTTCTTCTCTCTTACCCCATCTTCTTGTAGAAATTCTACTGATTGTTAAATAAATTGGAAAAATCAAAATCATCAAACCTGCCAAAGCAATGTTGTAGTAAGCCAAGATTCCTATAACTAAAATCGCTTGTAAAAAAGTTGGAAGAATATAGTTTGTAAGAGTGTTAGAAAATTCTTGAATTGAAATAATCCCTCTGTTCAATTGGTTCACAATTTTTCCAGAAACTTCTGAATCATAATATGATTGAGGAAGTGTAAGAGCTTTGTGGTAGAAAACTTCTGTTAAATACTTTCGCATTCTTCCTGCTAAATGATCTCCTAATCTCTGTCCAATTGACCTTAAAATTAGATACATTGATGTTGAGAAGAACGATATAGCAAGCAAAACAACTAAATCATTAAAGACCTTGTTTTCGTTACCTGCTTGTTTTACAACTTCGTCTAAAATTCTTCCGGATAACAGAGGTGTAACAATATCAAAAGCAACTCCAACTAAAACTAAGAACATGATTAAGTACATCAAACGATGCATTGGCTTAGAAAGCTTTATTATTCTAAAAATATTTTTCATACAGGAATTTTGATAGGTAATACCTGAAATTATAGCAAAAAATGCTAGAATTCCCTTATGCCAGAGAATCCAGATGCAAGAGAATTGATGAAAGGTGGGCGTATCTTCTTAATTCACGAGGGTAAGCTTATCCTTCATTGGAATTCATTTAAACCTAAGATTGGAAGAATAATCGAAAGATCTGTAGGAGATTTGGGCCACAATGGACGATGGTTTGATAACGTTCCTCAGCATTTGGTAATTTCAACCCTCATTCAACAAGCCGATCCCTCTAAATTTGTATGCGAAAGATCGGAAGTTGTACAGGCAGTTAAAGATTTCTTACAGATCTACATTGATGAAATCGATATACACATACCTCCAAGAGATAGGGATTTAGTTTTACGTTTGGCTCAAAAGTATATGAAAGAATTGGAAGACGAGCTAGAATATTGTAAAAGAGGAATAATGTATAATCGAAAAATATCTTTCGAATATGTTCGTAATAGTCTTGAATACGAAATTATTTATGATGATGAACAATAAACATGGAAGTTCCGACGCAAAAGGTTCTATTTAAGATCGAAGGTCAAAAACTCACTATAAACCTTGTAGGAATTAGAGTTTTATTAACACCGTTGGTGGGACGAAATTTGTACTTAATTGGGAAACCTCAAACATCATTTAAATACTTCCCAGAAGAATCTGTAGTTTCTACAAGTGCCATTCAAACTCTCCCAGGAAAATTTGTATGTAAACTTACGGATATTATTAATAGTTTGGTAGACGGTCTTGAGAAATGTAAGTCTCAAATAGAAAAACTGCACTTAGGTTTTAAAGCTACAAGAACAGCAATTGAACAAATAGATTCAGTAATTCATACTCTAAAGGAAGCTAGCAATAGTTACTTCAGATTTAAATCGACTAACCGAACAGTTGCATTTTTTGTTGATGATAACAATGTTCAATTTGAAATTCTGACTGGACCTGAGGAACAGTAGCTGTGTGCTATACTCGGGCATATTATAAAATTTACTATGGAATTACCAAGGTTAGAAAATGTCATCGTTCCTCAAAATGGAATTATCAGATTCAAATTGCCTGGTTCAGCTGTAGTACTTCAAGGACAAGTTACTACAATGGGCTCTCTAGAATCCCAACTTAAAGATATTATTGAACAATCTTTATCAGATATGGGTTCATGGCCAGCAGGTAAAGTTGCTTCTTTGCAAAGAGCAAGTTTACATGGGTTTGCACCTGGCACCTTTGTTCAACCGGACAATCTTATCGATAGAATTTACTACATAGCATTAGATAATCCACATATTTTTGATGTTATTACTCCACATGAGGACTTGGAAAAATTTGTTGAATATCTTCAAACAGTTTCAGAAGTGAATTTTGAGTCATTCGTAAAAGGAACAGATAATATTGAAGAAATGGGATTGTTAGCTACACTGGATTTCCTCTACTCTATGTATTCTGGTTCGAAAATATTTTCATCAAGATATGCTTCAATTAATAGTGACTTGGTTTCAGCTAATGTGAGATCAGAATTAAATATTCCTGATGGCGATATTACTTTGGCGCAAGTTATCGAAATAATTAAAGCAGTAATTCCAAGAGGTGAGTACTTAAAAGGAGGAATTGAAATAGAAAAAGAAAAAGAAGAAGAAGAAGCTTAATTATTTCTTCTCTCTTCGTGATACATTATCCAATCGCTTGGTTTTGTCTTTTAAAAACTAATTCAGCTATATGATTAGCTAATTTTTCGTACAAATCTTCGACCAGAAGAGGTTCTTGTATCTTGTCAGTCATTTTAGGCAGTTATAATTGGATGGATTATATCAGTTAAATTGAATTAACTAGTGAATTTAACAAACTTTAAAATTACTTCTTAAATGTGGTATAATGCCGCCATATATTGTTAACACTTTAGAATGGATAGTAAAATAAGAAATTTAGGAGGAAATGATGGTAGTTTTAGGCCTGTAGGTCTAAATTTTGAAGGAAGAATGTATTTTTTAGTAGATGTGAGAAATAGATTTTCCCCCAAAACAAGACAACAGTATCAAGAGGTTGAGGATTTTCTAAAGAGATGCATTACTTTGAATAGCCAAGAGGATCAAAACTTACTCCCAGAAGAGATTATATTTTTAAGAACTGAAATACAAAAACTAACTGATGATAAACATGAAGGTGCATATACAGAAGTATCTCTTACTAAAGACGGTAATGCTTTGTTAGGTAGTATTAATGCTAAATACTTATCTAATAGAGAAAGCTAATTCCCTCTATATTTGTTGAATTGAAGTTGCGTATTTTCCAGAGTTAATAATGGACTCCGATTCTTGACTGTAGAGAACGATAACTTGTGCACTTGCGAATAATCCAACGATATCATTGTTTTTTGCATTTGCGTAAAATGCTGGATCGTTGGTCTTTAAAGTATCCACATCTGTAATTATAGAAATCTGAGGAACCTCTGTAGAGCTTGCAGAAATAACTCTCATGTCCTTTGCTTTGGTTGTTATTGTTTCGATGATTCGTGTTTGTGCTTCGTTAACTAACCCAGAAGGAGTAACTCCGTCATAGATTATTGTTCCTGTAGATCTTCTATAAATAATCAATCTATCAGAGTATCCTAAAACATAATCTCCTGCCTCTGCATCCTTGTAAATCTGGGCTTGAGCTCCATTAGCATTTCTAAGTTCATCTGCATTAGTAACAGTTGCAATTACTGGAGTTTCGGAAGAAGTTATCTCTACTTTTCCCTTTACTTCGTTTATTAACTGATTATTTTGAAATTGCTGAAACATTGATACTGGATTGATAATCAACAAAATCATTATTACTTGTAACACAGCAATTAGAACGAGCAGAGTTTTTGTTGTAGCCCATTCCTGAAACCTTGCTCCAAGGGTCTTTTTTCTAGAAGGAGGAATTGAAATCGAAAAAGAAGAGCCTTAGTTAGTTCTCCTTTCTTCGTGATACATTATCCAATCGCTTGGTTTTGTTTTTAGAATTTCTTCTCGAAATTTCTTTGCAGATTCAGTAAACAAATTTCTATTGAGAGTATCATCAGCCCATTCTTGTGCAAGCTTGTTACCTCGTTGAGCGTATTCGAGTTCAAGTAGAAGTTGATCTAATGTATCCGCATCTTTAGTAATCTTAGCTTCTAATGATTCTCTTTTCTGATATTCTTTCATCAAGTCAAGAAGCTCGTTATCTTGCGTCAAATCTTTTAGTTGGTCATTAAGAATTTCGTCTTCGAAAACTTTAACATAACCTTTGTTAATCCAATTCTGATCTCCACTTCTTGTTTCTCCAATATCGTGGAAAACACACATTTTTAATACTTTTCCAGAATCAGCGTTTTCTTGTTTTGCAAGAAGGTATCCAATTGCTGAAACTCTGTACGAATGAGATGCGATGTTGTCTGAAAGATCATCAGTTAGGAATGATTGTCTGTGTGATCGTGCGATTTTTCGAAGTGTTCCGATTTCAAATAGGAAGTTTATTAGTCGTTTCATAAGAATTATTGTAACTAAATTTCAGTTAAAGGTTTTAGTTTATTCTCCGACTCGGATAAGCATTCGTTTACATATTGAATAACTCTTTTATCAGTCAGCATAAGCATCCCGAGATAATATCCCTTTAATCCAGCTTTTATTGGCTTCTCATCTAGCCAATTAAATTTGCTGAAAAATTCATCTACAGCAGTGGCAACTTCATCCATAGAGTATGTATTTTTGACTATTACAAGCCATTCAATTCTTCCCGCTGTCTGTGTACAAAACTCTAGCTGATCCTCGTGGTTTTCATATTTTTTGAGTCGGGCATTACTATCTTTTAATAGGCTGTTAAGTTTACTTAGTGATTCGAAGGGAAGTTTAGCAATTTCTAAACAAACTATTCGTCTACAGTCTCTAACAGCATTTAGTAAGTCACCATATTCCTCGTAAGGAAAAGGATCTTTCATTGCACTATCTGTTGGACCGTATTCTATGAGTTCCTCTGTAAAGGTAGAGTATCCTGTGTAGAAAGCCACTTGATTTATAAACTCTGAATCTTCTGATTCAATTGCTCTAGGTAGATTCTTTGCAACGTAAATTCGAAGCCTATCTAAATCTTCCTGACTATAATTTTTCTCTCTTATGAACAAATCCATACTGTTGGTAAAATCATTTTAATTGAGCGAATGAATTTGAACAAGCATTATTGCTCACCTTCGGCATTTAGTCGAGCTATATCATTTTCTAGTCTTTTAATTACATCATCTTGATCCATAAGTGGATACTACTATGTAGATAAAGGTTTCGGCAATGTGATAAAATTTATTTATGAAGAAGACCGATCTACTACTTTTTGTTTCATTGATAGTTTTGTACTTGCTTTACACAACAGTAACTTGTTTGTTCGTTGGAGTTGCAATTTACTTCTCTTTTAGCAGAGTAAATGAACCATCAAGCTTCATTCCAAGTGTCTCTAGATCCTAGATTTCCAAATTCACTTTCCCAGTGCCAGTCTCCATCGCCATCGTCAACTTTTCTGCTGAATTCCGAAATCCATATCTTTTGACCGTCAGTTGTAAGATGCTCTGCAATTTCTTCGAGAATGATTGGTTCGATTTCTAGTTTGCCATCATCTCCAATATGATATTTACATTGATAAAGAACAACTTGGTCTTTGGAGTTGATTAAATCGATAGTGAATGGTGTTTCTGCTGTTAGTAGTTCTTGCTTTTCGTCTTCATTCTGAGGCTGCTCGTAAATTCTGTGATGTTCAGAAAATCCTTTAAAAGCCCATTCTTTCTTCTTTTCTTTCATTCTTAAGTTTTTTAAGTCCAGCTTCAAACGAGTCTGCCTATAAATCTGACGAGCTTTTTTTCTAAGGTTTTCTTCGAAGTTTTTCTCTATTCGTTTGTCCAAATGCCTAATTTTTTCGTCAGTTGTCTTTTCCATGTTTAAGATTCTTTTAGAAAATCTGGATCTTTTGCTGTTTCTGCTTCCA
Source organism: Patescibacteria group bacterium (assembly GCA_963169855.1). Taxonomy (GTDB): domain Bacteria; phylum Patescibacteriota; class Dojkabacteria; order J137; family J137; genus KLAP211. The sequence goes on along the minus strand of CAUJCN010000001.1, from coordinate 38,824 downwards.
AATCATCAACTTTAAGAGCAATTCTCATAAACTCTTGATTCCATTTGTCTAACCAATCCATAATTGCGTAATTCTCAGGTGATAGAGTTCTGTTAGGAAGCAGATGTTGACTAGAAAAGTCGGTCATAATTTTTGATAGAGCAAATACTGGATTTGGGGAACAAGCAGCTTCTTGTATAAACCAATGTAATGTTTGTTTTTCCTTCTCAATCGCTGATAGAGGTAGTTTAGGTTCGTATTTGTGTTTAGTCGTTGTTGTGGAGTAATCTCCAAATGTAAAGTATCTTTCGTCTCCTGATTCGTGTAGGTAGCTCATAGATTTATTCTTCTATTTCAAAAATACTAAACTCCATAGCCCCTCTATCCTCTCCATCCAGCTCGAAACTTCCTGTCCTTGTCCAAATTCCAGAAACCCAAATAAACTTGTTATCAACAGTTTTGTATCTAGTAATTTCTTCGCTTTTTGTGATGAAAATATCTGGACCTTCATCTGTTTGTACTGTTCCAAAGTGAATGAGTACTGTTTGATACATTGAATTAAGTGTAACTGATGAATACAAGTTGTCGTCTAATCTTCTTATCTGGTATTTTGTCTTTAAGGATCGTAACCCTCCTTTTATGAAGTCATAGCCAAATTTCTCAAAAGCAACCTCTTTTCTCTTATCTCTTTCTAGCAAATACCCTAAATCAATTTCCAATCCTGTTTGTGTCTGAATATCTTTTTGAGTCTCCAGCATTAAACTTACGCGTCTTTGATGAACTGCACTTTCATGAGCGAATTTGACTGATAGTTGTCCAGGTGACTCCATTTAATACTATTGATTTACGGGATTATATACTTGAAGCCACCACACATACAAGTTTATTTCGAAGAGTTGCTTATGAAGTTAGTATATTGCTTGATTGCTTTGTCTAGTTCATTCTCCTCTATATTCGACAGTTTTCTAAACTTGTTGATTTCGAAATCAACATTATCTTTTTTCAGGATTCTCTTCCAAGTTCCTGTAACTTTCCCATCTATTGTGAACATAGAGAACATATTTGAACTTTTCAGTTTCTCAATTAATTTTTCGTCTATTGTAGCGTGGTAGTTCCTGTGAGAAATCGTTAACTCGTCGAAAGGCTGGAGCAAATGAACAACTGGAGAATCAAACTTTACTATCTTGGAATTTTTGTGCATGTAGTAGGTGAACCCATCTAGTTCAAAAACTTCTAGTTTTGATTGAATAGCTTCAACCGCGAGTTTTGCTTCTGCTAATAATGTTCCCGACCAGAACATAAAATCTTTAATTGTAGCGGGACCGTGACTTGTAAAATATTTCAGAGCAAGATTTGCTATTGTTTCGTCTTTATCAAGTTTGTTATATTCTTTGATCCATTCATCGAACAAAACAAATGTTTGTTGTTTTCCTTTTCGAACTCCTTCGCAAATAACTGCTTGCTGAGAAAGTATCGCAATAATATTCATTCCTGCCATATTTTTTGTAGGAATATTTTGCTTTGTAAGAATTTCGTAAATTTCTTCTCTTGTTAGAGCATTATTTCCTTTGAGTGCAAACTTCAACAATTTCGCAGATTTTTCGAAAACTTCGTCAGAAAGTCCTTGCTTCTTTAACATGCTTGCGTATTTTGTTTTGATTCTTGGTGTTAGATGAATTAACAAAGAATAAGCATCTTCTGCAGGAACAAGATGAATTGTTCCTCGCATTGGCCAAGTTCTAATAATTTTCTTTTTAGCAATTTCCTCCTCTACCTCTTTTTCTGTTGCACTTTCCATCCTCATTCCAACAGACCATAATCCACCGTAATATTCTTGAGCTTGAACAGCTCCTAAATGAGAAACAACTTCATGAGCGGTTTTAAACTTTTCTCCAACTAGGTGCTGATTGGATAAGCGAAATCGAGAAATGTCTTCAATGGTCATAAATAAATTATACAGGAATTCCTTGATTATTTGAGTTATAGAGGTAAAATCAAACGATTTAAAACTAATATGATTGGCTATTATTTAAATACATATAGAGGAGGAGTTGATCGAAACTTGCTTTACTACTTTGAAGAAGATTTAATTCTAAGTATTAGCCTTCTTTCTCCGCAAAACCCAAATGGGGCAAGGTTACTGTACCTTGCTAAAGACGATAATGTAAACTTTACGCAGGTAATGGATGCAATAAATTCTCGAGATAAATCGAGATTTGATTCTAAATTTTATATTAGTGGTGCTGAAACAGGATGGTTTATTGTTGATGGTAGACCAGTAGATATCTTAGCGACCGAAGTTTTAAATACTCAAGATTTTAAAGATTTGTATAGAGATTATATGAACAGGCACGGAATAGGTCTTAGTTTATATGAGAAATTTTTTCAGAACTTCAAGCACATATTTGATTTGTTGGAGAAAGTTAAAAGAGGTGAATCTTAATTCTTGAGTATTTGAATGTCATTCAAAATTGAATCTTTTAATTTGTGATCTGCAAAACGCTCAGGAATGTTTTTCGATATCCACCAAAGTTTGTTTACACTAATTCCCAATCTTGTTAATAACAGTTGCATTTCAAATTCATCATCAATTTTTATATACCTTTCGTAACCACTTCTGATTTGAATTTCGTTTTTTGGATGAAATGCTGTGAAGTGTGCAAGATCGTATATGTTACTTGCTGATCTAATATCGCCCCAATCAATTATTCCTGAGTATCGGCCGTTGTTAACGTAGATATGATTCATATTGAAATCTCCGTGGCACAAATTTGGTTCGACTTCATCTATGTATTTATACGTCAGCATTTTAAATTTATCTAGATCGTTTTCTGAGAAAGTTTCGAATCCTAATTTTTCGAGATCAGAAACTTTTTTATTAAAGTTTCCAAAAAGAAAATCTTTGTAAAAATCTATCTCGCCGATAAGTTCTTTGGCTTTCCTTTTTTCTCGTTTAATCCAACCGTACTTTTTTGTTTCTATGAAAGTTGTTCTAGCAATATCTTCTCCTACTTCCTCAAGCACATCTGCTAAACAATTGTCGTACTCCTCTCTGTTTTTTTCTTTGAGATCAGCTAAAGACATTCCTGGGATTTCTTTAACAATCATATAGGAACCTCCAAGAGTTGCATTATCATCGTCCCAAGAAACGAATCTAGGAACTTTTACTCCAGCTTTAAGCAGTTCTTCATGAGCAAAAACCTGAGGAGAAACCATTTCCTTTTTATCTTTCATAATTCGAAGGTACAAAATATCTTTTCCATTAATGATTTTGTAAACATTCGTAGAGTCACTATTGGTTACTTTAGTGAATTTTAAATTTGATTCAACTTTTTGAAGAACTCTCCTTAAAAGAGCCAGTATTCTGTCGTCCATGTAGTGATTTTACTATAATTCCATAAGAATACCACTCGAAGGTGGTATTCACAGAATTCGAATTTAGGCTGCTTCAAGACTTTCTCTTAACTCTAAGATCTTTGTTTTTAATTCCTCGAAAGCTTCTTTTCCTTTATCTTCGGCACCGTCTTTAAAGTCATCAAAGTTCTTTCCTAACTTTTTAGCATTTGCCTGGAGATCTTTATAATGTTTGCTATTCTTCGCATCTTCAACCTTTGACTCAATCTTCTCTACGAGATCATCGTATTCTGCTCTTAGTGTTTCTATGGATTCTGTAAATCGATCTTTTACGTTTTCCACGATTTCCTGTCCTTTCTCTTTAGCATCATTTAAAGCACTTCCTATTTTCTTTCTGTTATCTTCATCCGATAAAACTTTTGCTGCCAACGCTCCAGCGCCAACAATTGCAGCACCTGCAGCAACTTTTCCTAGAATATTATTATTTTGTTGTTTCTTTGCCATAATCTTAGTTTTAAAAAATATTAAGCTTTGACAAACGATTTAGTAATTGCAAGGAATATAACTGCTCCAACAAATGAAACTACAATTGAACCAATAATTCCTCCGCTAGATTCAAGTCCAAGAAGACCGAAAACTAATCCTCCGACTAAACCTCCGACAAAACCAATTAAGGTGTCACCAACTAAGCCGAAACCTCTGCCTTTAACAAACTGACCCGCGAGTGCTCCTGCTATTAAACCTACAATAAGTGAAACTATTAGTCCCATAAGAAGAAAGTAACAAGTAATATGTTTTAATAAGTACTTATTAATTAGGACCCTATATTATTTTACCATTTCCTGCGTTAAAGATAAAAGATTAAAGGTATAAAGGTTTAGGGCTTGTGGTTCTAAGCAGGAATAAGATTAAGATATAGAGCATCAAACTAGTACCTGAACCTTAAACCTACTACTTAGCATCCAAACCTAGATCTCCTGGCTTTCTATCAATCTTTAACTACTGTACAATATTAGTATGAATTTCGACTTTTTGTTTAATCCAAAATCTGTAGCTGTTGTAGGAGTTTCTTCCGATCCGACTAAACTTGGTTCTGTTGTTTTTACAAATATGATAAGTGCAGGTTACTCAGGTAAACTTTTTCCTGTAAACCCAAAGTACACAGATATTTTCAAACATAAATGTTATGCCAAGGTTAGCGACATTCCAGAAGATGTTGATGTTGTTTGCATAGTTGTCCCTCCAAAATTTGTTAATGATGTTCTTGAAGATGCAGGAAAGAAGAAAGTACAAGGAGCAGTAATTATTACAGCTGGGTTTGGCGAAACTGGTGAAGAAGGTAAAAAACTTGAGGAACAGATTCTAGATACAGCAGCAAAATACAATATTAGAATTCTAGGTCCAAACTGTTTAGGCTCGATGGATACAAAAAACAAAGTGAACCTCTCTTTTGCAGCAACTAATGCAATCGAAGGTAATATTGCTTTTTTATCGCAATCAGGTGCTTTCTGCACAGCTATGTTGGATATGTCTCTAGATAGTAATTTAGGCTTTTCTCATTTGGTTTCGATTGGAAACAAATCTGATTTAAATGAAAACGATTTCGTTACAGAGTGGTTGGCAGATGATAATGTTTCAGTTATAGGAGCTTATTTAGAAGATGTACATTCGGGTCATGATCTCGCAAAAATTTACAATGAATCGAAAACTAAAAAACCTTTAGTTATTTTTAAACCTGGTGAATCCGAAGAAAGTCAGTTGGCAATAGCTTCTCACACAGGGTCATTAGCTGGATCGATTGAGGTTTTTGAAACTGCAATGCAGCAATCAGGAATTACTGTAGCAAAAGATATCGACTCAATGTTTAATTATCTGCAAGGGTTTGCCTGGTCAAAACTTCCAAAAGGAAAAAGAGTTGGACTACTAACAAACGCTGGTGGGCCAGGAATAATTGCAACTGATTTTATAATAAAAAATAATTTTGAGTTGAATGTCTTATCTGATGATATTCAAAAACAATTGAAAGAGAATCTTCCAGAGAATTCAAATATACATAATCCTGTTGATGTGATTGGAGATGCTGATTCAGAAAGATATAAATCTGCATTGGAAATAATGGTTCAAGATGAAAATTTAGATGCAATAATCGTGATTCTTACTCCACAGTTGGTCACTGAAGTTGAAGAAACGGCAAAGATTGTTATCAATAACTTTAAAGTTTCAGATAAACCAATTATTCCAGTTTTTCTCGGAGGAAGATATGTTTCTTATGCACTAAAAAGATTCTACGATAATAAAGTTCCAGCTTACAAAGATATCAGTAGCGCAATAGAAACGTTAGCTGCTTTGTACAACTACTCTGCTCACCTGAAAAATAATGAAGAATCTAGACGTTCCGTAAAAATTTCAAATTTACTAGGCAAAGGGAAATATAGAAGTGAAATACAGTCTTTAGTTACAGATTCTGATAAAGCACTCGATGAAAATTTAGTAGCGAAGCTTGCGGAGGAAGTTGGAATTGTTATTCCAAAACAAAAACTTACCGAACATAGTGAAGAGGCAGTAGCATTTGCTCAAGATTTATATCCAGTGGTAATCAAAGCTCCTACAGGTGCCATTGTTCATAAGACAGATCAAAAAGCACTTTACCTGAATATAAATAGTAACTATGATTTAGTTGAATCTTACATCAAATTGTATTCACTTGTTTCTTTACAATCGAAACATCCAAAAATTTTGGTTCAAGAACAACTAAAAGCTGATGAAGAAATCTTCGTTGGTGTAAAAAGAGATGGTAGTAGCAAAGTTTACGATTCCTCTGAAGGAGGTTTTGGTCATTTGATAGCTTTTGGAAAAGGAGGTATTTATACAGAAGTTTATAAAGACATCGTTTACAGTTTGGTTCCAGCCTCAATTGATGAAATTTTCAAAAAATTAAAATCCACAAAAGTTTATAAAATTATTGAAGGTGCTAGAGGAAAAGACAAACTTGCTGAAGATAAACTGTTAGACACGATTGAATCTGTACAGAAACTAGTTTTACTTTACCCAGAAATTTCTTCAATGGACATTAATCCTTTAATGTTAACTAAAGACAAAGCAGTTTCAGTAGATATAAAGATTTTTATAAAGCTATAATTCTCTGGCTTCTATGATAGAGAACTCTGATTTCCCATCGCAATAATATTCACGCAAAAGAATCTCTCCATCTGCAGTTTCGTATCTTGTGATTTCTTCGCTTTTATAAACATCTACTATAGCTTCACCTTTTACTCTTTTAAAAGTAAATTCGCATTGATAAGTTTGGTCGTCTGTGTCGATTAAGATCATACTGAAAGCGTTCTCAGAACCGCTGACTTTAGTGATGTAATAAGTTTCCTTTAACTCACGCAATGGGTAATCTAAAAGATCACAATGGAAATTTGCAAGTTCTGTACTTTTTGTATCTAAAAATCCTTTGAATTTACTAAGTGGAATAACTATTCCTGTTTGGATAGCAATTTCGCCCACACACTGTTTTAGCATGGAGTTAATTTTTTTGTTATCTCCAACAAAATCTGTTTCGTCGTGTCCGGTTGCAAAACTCATGATCGAAATTCATCATAAGTAATCTCACCTCGTCCAAAAGCCATCACTTTTTGGTGGTATTCACTCGGCTCAACTGCTGGATACTGTTGAAAAACACTTTCTAAAAACGAAGCTTCAAGCTTGTAGCTCTCAATCTCCAACTCTTTTCTTTTTTCCTCAGACCCATCTATTTCATCTCTAATAAATCCTGCAATTTGACGTGAGTAGAATACAAAAGATCCAAGTTCCTTTAGCGGATTTGTTTGTACTTGCTTTACAAAATTAGGTGGAATTAGAAGTACTGGAGTTTGTACTCCATTAGTTCTGTTCTCAATAACTGCAAAAGTTAAGTGAGGGACTCCATTGTGCATGGCTGTAGCTACGATCTTCTTCTCTATAAGAGTCCACATCATACCAGCTAAGGCATTGACTTCTTGGTTAGTAATATTCTCTGGAGTTCTAAGCCAGTGAACACAATTATTGAATGCAATTACCGTAACTTGAGCTAGAGCTTCTGCATGAAATGGCAAATCTTGCTGAAAAATAGCGAACTCACCAAATATCCCTTTAATTCTTTCATCTAAATTTGCATCTTGTCCTCTAATTGGTTGGTCCATATTCATAAAAAAGCTACGGGATTATATCTTATTTATATACGAAAATGGAAGGGGAAGTCTCTATATTTTGGCAACAGGCTGTCTAAGAATTGTGCGGAGTTTGTCAGCTCTAACCTTTCTAAAATCACTCAAATAGATTTCGTGGTGTTTTCCTGTCATTTTAAGATTATTTGCCGGAATGAATTTACTATGCATTTCTTCTAAAATTTCTCCTTCATTATCGAATGACCCTATGTGTAATGTCTGCACTGCAAGCCTTTCATCTAAGGTTTCGAGCCTAATTTTGGAAACTGATTTCAAATGCTTTTCTTTAAGTTTTTCTAAAACGTCTACAAACATCTTTTTAGTAATCCAATCTGGAGTAATTATCATGGCTGTCCAGTTCCATTTTGATTTATCTCTGTCCGAAGTAAATTTACTCATGTCGTCTGCCCACCAAAGTCCTTCTAATGGTCCAACAGTGTAGTCTCTATTTAGTTCAATTTTACTGAAGAATTTTAGTTTGTAAGCAACGGGAAAAAGAGTTTCAATCGCATCCTTAAATTCTGTTGAAGTATTCGGATCGCCTGTACCATCTATCATTAAATATTGAAGTTTAGGAATTACGATAATTTCGAATTTACCTTTCTTAGCTTTGTAAGATGGAAGTGTTTTCTTAAAGTCTATTTTTGGCATGTAACTGAGTTAACAATTACATTCTACCTAAGTCTAGAATTTCTTCAATGCCAAGTTGTCTTACGAATCCTTCGTCGTGTGAGATTATAATCATTGCTCCTTGGTAATCAACAAGTGCTTGAGCGATAACGGGCAAGTGTCTAAAGTTGATGTGGTTTGTAGGTTCATCCATAATTAAAATTCCAGGTTTTTGAAGAACAAACCTTGCATAACACAGTAAACCTTTCTGCCCTTCGGATAATGTTCCAATTTGATTTTGCATCATGTCTGGAGTAATTAAGAATCTTGCAGCTGTTGCGTAAAGATCCTTCATATTCTTATCCTCCATCACATCAAGTAATGCTTTTTGAACGGTATCTTCGAAATTCAGTTCAGAGAAATCTTGACTGTAGTAGCCGATCTTAGTTTCGTCGTCTATAAATGTACCTTCAGCTTTTCTTTCTAACATTGCTTTCAAAAGTGTACTTTTTCCAATTCCGTTTGGTCCTGCGATTAAAAGTCGATCTCCTTTTCTTAATCTGATTTGAACAGGTTTAGAAACTTGTTCTCCATTCTTTAAAAACGAAACTGAGGTTAGTTCTGCAGTTATTCTGGGAACGTGTTGTTCTTCAATTTTAAATGCTGGAATTGTCTTGTCATCTTTCCGAGCTTCGACCATATTGTCTTGAGCTTCCTCAACTTTTACTTCAAGTTTTTTAGCAATCTTATTCATCTGAGCACTTTTCTTTTTGAAGAAGTTAATTTTTTCGTAGTTATCGGAAATTGCTTTTTGCATTCGAGCATTCTGCATTCTATCTTTTTCTAACTGAACTTCGATTTTTTCTAAAAGGTCGTAGTAGTTTCCTACATATTGTTCAACTTTCTTGGTATGAACGTCTAAATTCAGAACCCCGTCAGTGAAAGAATTTAAGAAATCAGCATCGTGGGAAATTACAATACATGTTTTTGGATAATTTATAAGGAACATTGTTAGATGTTCTATTCCAGCTCTGTCTAAATTATTTGTAGGTTCATCAAGTAATAAAATATCCGGGTCTTGGATGATTGCGAATGCCAATAAAAGTCTTGCTTTTTGCCCTCCAGACAGATCTCGAACTTTCTTTGTCAAGTCCAGTTTTAAATTAACTACATCCATAACCTGAGCAATTTTTTTATCAATTGCGTAATTTGGTTCTTCAAAAGCTGTTTCAAAGAATTCTTTAAGGTTCAAGTCGAGTTTTTCGTGAGGAATCATTTGTAAAGCTATTCCAACAGTTGCATATTGATCCATGAAAATATTACCAGAATCAGGTTTTAACACCTTTGTGATTAGTTTGAAGATCGTACTTTTGCCAGCACCATTTTGACCAATAATAGTCGTCTTAGAGTTCTTTTTTATTGAGAAACTGGCATCAGAAAGAATCGGCTTGTTTTTATATCCGAAGTTTACATTGTCGAATCTAAGTATAGTTTCTGTGTTCATAGCCCGATATTATAACAAGAATCGGGCTATTCTGCTTGGTGGAAGTATTTTACAATTCCGAAATCGATGGAGCTTTTGCTAGAACTGCTCTAACATAGGCAGCTAACTCTGGATGAGCATCCTTTTCTAATCTGTCTAATATTCCAGAAAGAATTAGTGTTGCATTCCATTGCTGTGTCGAAGTTGTATCCAAAGGATTCTCGATAATTCCTTCTAATTGCCCGACGAAATCCATTAACAAATCAGGTTTTCTTTCTAACATGTAATCCACAAATCTGTTTAAACCTCTAAACGCGTATTGCTCTTTTAGAATTTCAGTACTACCCATTCCAGTTATATACTCAGAAACAAATTTTGCCAATGCTTCATCGGAAATATTAGCACTCTTAGAATGTAGATAGTCTGCAAATTCATAAGTCAGGTGATCTCCGAATAAGCAAGTGCTTAAATGAATTCCAGACTCAATGATTATAGTTGCAATTTCGCTATCGATGATTCTAAATTGAACTGCAAGTTCTACAAGTTCTCTACAGTCTACTCTTCGGTTTTGCATCTCTTTTTGAGTTAGTCCTTCAGGGTTTCCATCTTCTTCTATTGTGCTAGAAAATGGAGTTTTTGCATGTCTTTCTTTGATGTAGTTCTTTATGTAAGAATCACTCAAAGCTCCTAAAAATGTCCTAAGTCTTCTCTTTAGCTTATTTAAATTGGTAGATTCAGCAATTTCCTTAACAATGGTTACTGCCTCGTTATTTAAATTCAATCGACCAAATTCATCTTGTCTTAAATGGAAATGTTGTTCTGTTTCCGTGAAGAAGGGATTTGCCAACGCGTAGTTTAAAGCTAATCCATTTACAACCTTTGAAGCTAAATTTTTTAATGCCATCATATTATTTGTTCTAAATTCTCGGATTATTACAAATTAAAAAAGTATTATCAAGTTGTATTTACAATTTTGTTACCAAAAGATAAAATCACCGTAATTAATAAACAATATGTTAGAAGATTTTCAAAAAGGTTTGAAATCAGAGATAGAAATTTCTTTTGAACTTCCGACACTTTTTGTTTCTAAGTGTCTTTCAGAACTTCTTTCCTCTCCTGAGTGTAGTGGAGTATTCCTAACAAAATGGCTACATATCTGTGATTTATTCCATAACAGAAAGACTAACGATGTTACTGGAGAAATCTGGAGTGAATACGTGTTACAAATTGCTAGAGCTTTGGCTATTCAGTCAAGAACAACAAAATACTATACTGAAATGTGTTCTGTAAAAGATGAAATGCCACTCAGCGAACTACTTGCAATGGATTCCCAAGAAACCCAAGTTGGTGAGTTAATTGATTCTGAAGAGAGATTTGCTAGGGAATTTAAGATTTTCCTTTCTAGAATAGAATGGAACGGAGACAATAATGATTTAGAAGTTTTCGAGAGTGTATCCAACGCAGAATATGTAGATGTTCCTTTGGAATACCTAAATGCTATTTACGCAGATATCGAATTGCTGTTGATAGCAAAAGAGGTTGAGGAAGCAGTTCGATTTACACTTCAAAGTGTTTTTGGATTGGGAGTAGAAGCTTAAGTAAGCTTAATTCCTGAATCTGTAATAATAAGTTTTCTTTCTTTATAAAGTTTTCCAATAGATTCTTTGAAAACCTTTTTGCTCATTTTAAATTTCTGATTAATTGATTCTGGAGAACTTTTGTCGTTGAATGGTAGTTCACCATTAGCTTCCCTTAATGCATTCATAATTTGTTCTGTTGAATTTCCGATAAACCCTTTGTACCCAGAGCGTTGAAGTTTTAAACCAATGCGTCCGTCTTCTCGCAGTTCTTTTATATAAAACTTTAGTTTCTCTCCGAGTTCTAGTTCTTGATGAATATCTTCTCCAAAAATAAATCCACGATGAGTTCTGTTTATTGCAATCTTTGCCCCAAGTTTTGTGAATTCGTAAACCACACCATCGACTTCTTGTTCAATATGAAAATCTCTATCATCTGCATATTCAATCAAATGATCGTCAATTCTTTCGGAAGCGTAGATTGTATAAGTTCTCTTGTCCTGATAAAGAATCACTAAGTATTCTTTTCCAATATCTAATGGACCAAGTTGCTCAAATTTAGGCAAAGTAACCGTTTCACCTTGAGGTAGCTGTAAAAATCCACCCGCTGCAGAAAATGCTGTAACTTTTAGAAAATCAATTTCACCAATTTCCATTATATTTCGATAGTAATACTAACTGGGCAATGATCAGAGCCCATAACTTCTGGCATTATTGATGCCGATTTAACATTATCTTTTAAAGATTCTGACACTAGGAAGTAATCAATTCTCCATCCAACGTTTCGTTGTCTAGCTCCTCCCCATGCTGTCCACCACGAATAGTTTCCACCTTCTTTGTTAAACATTCTGAAAGTATCAACAAATCCGCTTTGCAGCATTTTGCTAAAACCTTCTCTTTCTTCTTTGGTAAAACCATGTTCGCCTTCGTTTTCTTCAGGTCTTGCTAAATCGATTGCCTCGTGAGCAACATTTAAATCGCCGCAGAAAATTACTGGTTTCTTCTTCTCAAGTTCCTTAACATGGTTTAAAAATGCTGGATCCCATTGCTTATCTCTAAAGCCTAATCTTGTAAGGTCACCTTTTGAATTGGGCGTGTAAACCGTTACTATATAGAACTTTTCAAATTCAGCAGCAATAACTCTTCCTTCTGCATTTGCATTTCCGTAGGTGTCAGCTAAATCCAATTTAATGTCCAAGTTGTTAATAATAGACAAAGCAGGTTTTTTTGTGAAAATTGCTGTTCCCGAGTAACCTTTTCTTTCTGCTGAGTTCCAGTATTCAGTATAATCTGGCAAATCGATTTCGGCTTGTCCTTGCTGTGCTTTAGTTTCTTGTAAGCAAATTATATCTGGATTTTCTCTCTTAACAAAGTCAATAAAACCTTTGTTTAATACAGCTCTAATTCCGTTCACGTTCCAAGAAATGATTTTTAGTGTTTCCATAGTAGGTTTAATAATCCACTTAATTTTAGCATTCTTTGAACAAATACTTGACTATAGTGTGTGCCATACAATATGAATGCTTTTTCCGACTTTAACTTTCTTGCCAAGTTTGTCTTTAAACTCTTCAACCAGATACATGTTCCCACTAACAGCAACTGCATAAACGGTTATGTAATTTTTTTGCAATGCTAATCCAACAGCAAACCATTCAACTTCTTTTTTTTGTTCCTGCTCGAAAAACTACATTTTTATAGCCAATAATCTTCTGATCTGTTCCACCCCAGAATTTTCCTTCCCACATTACTCTACTTTGTTTTGGATCAACACTTACTATTAATTTATCCAACGTTGCAATATCATCTCGATGTTCTAAGGGAAGTGATTTAATAAAATCATCAGGTTTTGTATTTGTTATTTCCATAAGTTGTTTAGTGTAAAATTTTTATCTGTTGATATTGATAACGCCAAATTAACTATGAATTTCTTCAATTGCTTAGAGTCATTAGAAAAAAATATTGGATGAGCAAGGATTAAAAGTCTAATAGGTAAATATAATCTTGCAACTTTATTGCTATCTGAATCGATTGATCCATCAAAATAAGTCGCTAACATTGTGTCGTATGCTTTCTTATATTCAGATTTAGATTCGGGGAATTTTTGTCCAAAGAAAAAGTAATTTGCCAGCATGCTAGTCAGATCGTCCATTGGTTCTCCCCAGATTGTTCTTGCAGAATCTAATACTCGAACTTCCCCGTTGGAAACGCGAATATTATCTGGATGTAAATCAGAATGAATCATTGCGCATCTATTAGAAAGATGTCTTGTTTCTTCTCTGATAACGTATAAATTTCTTATTAACTCTGATCTTCGTTCAATCGATAATAGATCGTCATTTGGCCAAACATCGAGAATATCCATCAAAACTTCACTTCCAATAAAATCCTGAGAATGTCTCCAGTACAAGTTTGCATTTTTGCTTTCCTTAAATTCAGGTTTGATATCATGAGCGTTTTTCATGTATTGAGTAATTCCAGTTACAAGATTTTCTTGCTCGGCTGTAAACCCGTCTTTAATTTCACTGATATACTTAAAATAACTATCACCTTCTGCAAATTCAACTATTTGAAATACATCTTGGACTCCCTCAAGAGAAAAAGTTTCAATTTTTTCTCCAAAACAAACGACGTTCTCTGATTTAACGTGCTGTGGATGAGTTTCTGCAATATGATGTTGAAGTAGTAAGTAACCTAGATTGTCAGAAAGATAATCTCTAGACATTCCTTCTCCATGAAGTCTTCTGCATACAACTTTTGATGAAACTCCATTTATTTCGTAATCAACTCTGTATCCATCAGCCACTAGACCAGAACCGAGCTTTTCAATTGAAATAACTTTTGCGTTTCGATCTGCAAAGTATTTGTTAACTGCTTCTTCAAAGTTCATTGTTCTAGTCTAAGGGAATAAGATTGTTGCCATCAATTAAAGCTTTTTTTCTTAGTGTACGAGCCTCGATTGTAACTTCTCTTGGGGTTTCGGGATTTACTAGAATTTTGATTGCTTCTGAGTTTTTAATTCCAGGGGCTTCTACATCAGGAAAAATTTCTGTGTCGTATAAGGGTCTTAGATAGTTGGAGGCTATTTCAAAATGAGTAAACACTAACACACAGATTCTTTTCCCTGTTTCTTTTGATCTTCTTGCAACGAATTGCGACATATGTCTTAAGAACTGACCCGCTCTTTCGTTTACTAGGTTTCTGCCTTCGGCAAAGTTACTTGTTTCTGCAAGGTCAGGATGATTAAACCACATTTGTCCATAAACACTTGTGCTGTTTGTCTTCTCAAACTCATGAAAAGCCCTTATGTCATGGATATCTATACATCTCACCGATCGCATAATCTTTGGGTCGGTAGACATATTCAATTCATCTAAAAAGACTTTTGCAGTTCCTCTCGTTCTAGCTAATGGTGATGACAGTACGATAAGCTCGTCGTAACTAGTAATTTCTTTAGCCATATCGCGTGCTAGATCTTTTGTCTCCTCAATACCTTGGAGAGTTAGGTCTAGATCTTTCTCTGTATAATTAGTTTTACCGTGTCGTATTGGTATTATTGCTGATTCCATTTGTATACTTTTTCACTCTAATTAACTAGCTTACATTCTAACAGAAAACCCTAGACATATAAAAGCCGATAAAGCTTAACTGTGTTAAAATCGCGACATGATTAATGAATACAGTAGTTTCTTTCAACACGAATCTCAATTTTCCACGCACATACCAGACTTAGCTTCAGACATTTGTACAAGTGTAGTACTTCCTATTTCTGGCCACGATTTAGTAAATGGATGTTTCATAAAGAGCTTGATAGATTTAGGAAGACAAGATCACTCAGGAAGGATTGAAATAATTTATGTGGTAAACAATTCCCACGAAGATAAGTGGTCCAGAACTGAAAGGTACAGATACAATCTACAATTACTCAAGGTTCTAAACATTCTTCAATCTGGAGATTTTGAAAAGCTTGAAGGGCTTTTTACTTTTTCGGAAAATGAGTATGCAAAATTGTTGTCTGCAATGAGCAGAATTGTTATTGGTTACGTAGATCTAGCTAATGAACCTTTCGAAGGTCGTACAAGCGATGACTTTATAGAAAGATCTCGAAAAATTGGAGAACAAATTATTCTTAGAAGATATTTGGCTCAGAATAGAGATGGAACATACCTTCTCTTAGATACAGACTCACGAATTGATAGGTCAGCTATTTCTAATATCAAAGCTGCATTAAAAAACAATTACTTGGTTAGATTACCTCTGGATACTTTTCCTGCTGAAGGTGGAGTTGGGATCTGGGATTCACATGCGTATAAGAGATTTGACGAAGCAGTTAGAAATCTTGTAATCATAATGGAGAAGAGAAAGCATCATGGATTCTACGCGATTAGAGTTTGTGATATTCCTTACGCAGACGATACACGCTACGCAAGTCCATCATCTAGAGACACTTTTGGTAGTGATAGGGATGAAGTTGTTGCTTTAGGTAATGTTGTGCAAACAGCCTTCAGAGGACGAAGTCAGCATGTGGGTGGTATTTTCGGTCGAGGGAACTTTAAAAATGTAGCTGATAGACAAAGACTTGATTTATGTGATACAACATTTGCAGTCCCAAATGTAATAGGAAATATGCATCTTAATCCTCCTCAATATCTAAACCATATAAAGCAATTTCTTTTAAATAAGCTATCTAAAACTGAATTTAGAAAACTTGAACAATCAATTAAAAATCGCATAAGAAAAGAAAGACTTATACACTCAATTAGAAAGTCCAAAGGGTTAGAAGTGTTGAAAGCAACCTTCGAGTTGGGTCAGTCTCCACAGCTTACTCAATATGATCCAGAAATTGAAAGATGGATGAATTTAAACACATGGATTATTGATGAAGTAGCAGATTTTGATAAATTTGATGATTTACTTATGTTTGTTGAATCATGTTTTCCAGAAGTTTTTGGAAAGTGGGAAGAAACTTATTATGAAAAGCGAACAGCAGAAATTCTGGGAATAATTGATTTTTTTAATGATGCTACTCTAGATAAAACTTACAAAAGTTCAAGAAGAGCAATTGGCCTTGGTAAAAGGAGATTGTTTGGATTGGTAGAAATGTAATTTAGTCTTCAAAAACAAGAAAAAGAAACACCCGCCATTACGACGGGTGTTTTTCAATCTGGATAAATCCCCACCACACTACAAATTACTAGTGGGGTGTGGGTTTGATATCTTACTGGCCGAGACGTTCTCCGTCTATGTTGTACCAACCGAAGCCCGGATCAGGCCTCTTGGCGGCAACTAAGGCAGCAGCGTCATCGTGGAAGCGTTCGTAAATTCGCTTCGCCCTGGCGAAAGCCTCACCAATTTCCATGGCCGCGTCGATCTCGATTGCGAGGGCGAGGTCATACGGCGTACCGCCGTATCCCACCCACCAATAGAGCTCACCATTCACGATACGGGTGCTCCATCCGCCCTGTTGGCATTCGGAGCACTGGCCGCCTTCGACTTGGACGTGGGGCGAATTGCCCTTGGCAAGCTCAACGAACGCGGCATCAATAAGGTTCACGTTTCCGTGTCCTTCGATCGTGTGGACGCCTTCGCTGTTGCTGAAGGTGATCTCGCCCGCGAGCGCAAACTCCGTGTCGGTCTCCGCGAGGATCGTCAAAACTTCGCTCGCCGTGAGGCGATGGGCAAAGAAACGGGTCACCCCGTTGATGTCGGGGTACGTGACCTGGACGCCGGGGAACGGTTTGGTTGAGCGAACGTTGTAAAGCAGCCCGCGCTTCCAGTCCCAGTACGGAGTAATCAACTCGTCTCCGAGTTGCATTTCACAGTAGTACTCCGTGCATTCCGGACAGGGGTCTGGCGGCGGTGTGGGCGTGACCTCGCTAAAGGTCGGAACCCACTCGCACTGGCCCTGGTTCATAGTGAACTCAACCAACACGATGCCGTTGTACACCAAACGGAATCTGGCACCATGCGGTGCTGACCCTTGCGCCAGTACGAGTCGTCCTGCGTTGAGGGTTGCACCGTAGTGCCACTTCAAATCTGGTGTCTGGTACTCCAACGTTGTCCCATCATATTGGATCGAGACGTTGTCGCACGCATACACTGGAATGTCAGTGCTAGCCGGCTGCGTCGGCGTCGGATTGTTCTGCACGTTGGTCGCCGTCAGGGACGGCGTCAGCGTGATTGTCGGTTGCACCGTGGGCGGAGTCTCAGTCGTGGGCTGAACCGTAGGCGGAGTCTCCGTTGTGGGCTGAACCGTGGGCGGAGTCTCCGTCGTGGGTTGCACCGTGGGCGGAGTCTCCGTTGTGGGTTGAACTGTCGGCGGAGTGACCGTCGTAGGTTGAACCGTGGGCGGAGTTTCCGTTGTAGGCTGAACCGTTGGTGGAACTACCGTCGTAGGTGCCGCAGTGGTTGCACTCGGCGGGCAGTTCTGTGGACGGTTGAAAGTCACCGAACCGGTTCCCTGTGCATTGTTTGACCAGCGAGCCGTGACCGTTTCGGTGTAGCTCGCCTGGCTTACAGGCACTAGGATTTCACGGCTGAACGTGTTCACTAACGTCGCGGTCTGTTCACCAACGGGAAGATATCCCGCTGGCGAAACGATCCACCACGTCAGAGACGGACGGTCGGCGTCTGGCCGAGCCGTCACGAAGCCTTTGTAATGGGTTGCGTTATAACAGACAACGGTCACCGACAGTAACTCGGGATGGTGTTGGGGCAGTTCGATTGACTGCGCCGCTTGCCATTCCGCGTACGTCGGTTGCGCCGCAACAATAACCACGCTTTGAACTTCCTGTGGCGGTACCTGTGTTAGCACCTCCACAATCGGTTCCACTGCGGCTTCGTTCGCCGCGCTTGACAGCGCGGCAAACCCGATGGTGCTTACGGCAAGAATTACTGCCGCGAGCACCCAAAAGAATTTCTTACTCATTACCTTTGCCTCCTTTTGAGGGAACAGGCCGTTTTCGGCAATAATCCGCTTAGACGATTCCTGCCCCCTCTGCTCTCGAGATGATTTTTTCGCTTTGCTTTCGCTAGGCGGGTGGTTTTCTCCCCCACAAGGCTTGTCTTTCGACTTCGGTCTTTCGACACGGGAAGGCCTCGCGCTCCCCAATACATTTGGTCTTTTTGAAGGACCACGGCAATATCTACCGTACCTTTCCTGGTTTTCCTCCCTGGAAAAGGATTTTTAAATTTTCGGTCAGAATCTGCTCAATGAAATAAAGAGCAGAACTGTATGGGGTAATTCCCCCGATGACAGCCAGGTATGTCTTTTTTAAGGCACACTTTGCTGACATCGGGTTTACCTTACCATATTGTTTCAGATATCAAATTTTATCCAGATTGTTAAAGTGCACAGAAGATTTTATTCTTAAGTACGAGATAGCTTAATAAGGCATATCAAAAATTGGTAAATCTAGATACATTTCTGTACACTAAATTTATGCACAATTATAGCAAGTTTTACTATGTAAAACTAATTATTTTTGCCTATTGGTTGGACGTTCTGATCCAGTCTCATATATACTCAATATTGACGCTTGGAGAGCGTTCTCTTCCTTGTATCTTGGTAAAAGTAACAAACTATGGTAGATTGTAAGGTACTATTTAATTTTTAATAAATATATATGGCAGTACCTAAAGGATTAGCTAAACCAATGAATCTTTCTGCAGATCTACAAGCTGTTGTAGGAGCAGGACCTATGCCAAGAACAGAAGTTACAAAAAAACTTTGGGCTTATATCAAAGCTAACGGTCTACAGGATCAAACAAACAAGAGAAATATCAATGCTGACGATAAACTAAAGAAGGTTTTCGGAGGAAAGGCACAAGTAAACATGTTCGAAATGACAAAACTTGTATCTGCTCACCTTTCATAAGGTTATATTAAGATTTAAGAAAAGGCACCGTTTGGTGCCTTTTCAATTCAATTATCCACGATTCTATTATCCACGATTCTATCAATCTTACTTTCTCTATTAGTTTGCACAGAAGTTCTGATCAAAGTTACAGCTAGGTAAGGTACAGTTCCAACCTTTGCTATTAACTCTACTAGTTAAGTCGTGTGAGACTACACTGCCAGGGTTATATACAAGGTCTGTTGTTGTTTCTCCACAACTGTTCTTAATGTATTTAGTATTAACAAACTTGTTACCAGAGATAATGACTGGAGCTTCTGCTGTTCCTGCACCAGCAACACTTATTGCTTGATAAGTTCCTTGAATCGTATTGTTCTTAACTGTTCCCCCTAAAGATTTAGTAGCACTAGGAGACCAATTCTTTCCTCCAATAACTATTCCAAAACCACATGCTCTTCCACACTTTATTTTGTTAAATGAAATTACAGTTCCAGAGTGATCTGCTCCAATTGGATCATCTACATTTGCAGTTAGCATTAATGTTGCATAACTATAGTAGTCTTGATTGTTGTGGTTTAATCTATTGTAATGTATGTGACTTCCTTTGCTGTGCCAGAAGATTAGATCTACATCGGTATTGTTGTAGAAAGTATTGTTAAATACATACATATTCCTTCCTACGATAGATGCACCATCAGCCCAAGGTCCATGATTGCCGTCATCTTGATGATGTGTTCCGTTTTTTGCAAATAGATTAAATGCTATAACAGCCCCACCACCTTCTGTAGAGGTTCCTCCAAAAAGAGATAGTCCAGTACCGCAGACAGCATTCACTGATGCACTTCTAAACATTTTAAATCCATAACTGTTTGCAGAGATATTAAAGTCTCTAGCTACTCCTGCAAGACATTTACCAGTTGAAGCAGCTAGACGTTCTGTAATGTTTCCATCGATTACAATATTTACCATTGTAAAATTATTAACATTTCCTCCGTTTTCACTAGCTACTCTTAGCACAGCTACTTCTGGCTCTGTGGTTCCTGCTCCTCTATAGGTAGCTCCTGCCTTGATAACTGCACAATTGGTGTAGGGTTCTGTGTCACATGTAAAAGCAGTTCTTGTTGATACACTTTTTTCAGAGACTAAACTGATTGTATTTTTAACTCGAACCTGACCCGAGACTGTGTATACACCAGTTGGTAGTACAACTGCAGATCCCACTGGAGCTGCATCTATACATGTTTGTAGTGTTTGTTTTGCATCTTGAGTTGTATTTACCAATGCTCTTGCTGCATCACATGTCTTGTAGTCTCCAACGATAAATATATGAGGAGATAGATATGGTGTAATCCACTTTACAGATTCTTTAACTAATCCTAGTTGAAATACATGACTTCCATTTGTAGAAGGTGCTGTTCCAGTTACTTGTAGATCTACGGAAGTTCCTGGTGCTACATCGTTAGGTAGTGCATATCTAGTTGGCCCAAATGTATTGTTCTCTTGAGGATTTACAGGACCAAAGTTATGTCCTCTATTTCCGTTATACTTCTTCCATGTTGCTTTGGAACAGTTTAATATTTTCAATGTACCTGTGAATGCTTCTCCTTTCTTTAAGAATGTTGGTAGATCACTACTTACCAATACCGCTGGTCCACTTAGATCAGAACAAGACTGCTGGTTGGTACCAACTGCGGCTAGTGTTACTAAGTCGGAGGATGCAGGCCATTCAGCTACTGCTTCTTCCAAATCTGCTGAGTTACTTGCTTCTGAATCTTCTATCGCAAGGTTCTGGTTCATTATTAAAAATATTGCAACAACACTTATTCCAAGGAGTATCGCGACTCCAAGTATTAGGAATTTCTTTGATCTCATATAAAGAATTGTTTAAGAAATATGTATAGTAACGTATAAAGCTTGGTTCGCATTTATTATATTCACATAATAGATGTACTTATTATGTATGTCAATAACGTGTACCTACTATATCTAGAGGGTAATAAGTTAGATTAAAGAGTTTGTATAGTATATCTATAAGTATTGATGTCTATAATCTTTGCTTGCAAAGAAGAGCAATATTTTTTAGTATTCCATTAGTACCTTTTACTAAAAAATCATGGACGAAGATAAGAAATCAAAGACAAAAAGTCTCTTCACAAGTATGAACAAATCTGAAAAGGTTGAAGAAGAGACGAAAGCGAGTAATGAAGATGAAAAAGTACAAGAAGAATTACAAAGAGAAGGATGGCAGGCAATTTTAGATAATTTTAAGAAATACGTAGAAGAAAATTAAGTACAAAGGAGGCTCAATTACTGAGCCTTCCTTACCATCATTTAAGAGTCAATCATTACATTGCTCCGATAATTGCACCCATAACTGCAAACACTACAGTGTTGTAACCAGCATTAATTAACCAATGTTTGATTGACTTTCCTTCGAACAGGTAATTAACTCCAAATGCAAATCCAACCAGAGTTAAACCCACTAAGAATCCAGCTTTAATTCCTCCAACTAAATCTGCTTGAGTTCCAATAAAGAATCGTGCCAAAACAAAAGCCATTAAAACTTCTAAAACGAAAGATCCTAGTAACAACTTTCCTAATGCTGGTGGTTGAGCATTGTTTGCATTTTCGCCCATTCCGATTTCCTTTTGCCAAGGTTTAGCAAAAACAACTGTGTACCAAATAAAACCTAAAAAGAAGGCAGATAGTGCTGCTAGAAATACAGCTAGTAGGTTTACATCCATAGATTAAATGTTAATAAGTTATGTAATGATTGTATTAATTGCAGAGGTAGTTGTTAAAATTAGAATTATTCTGTGAAGCGTAAGCTATCTATTACTCTTTGCCTAAAAGATTCAGCGTTAAGTCTACTGCGTGAATGACCCCACCAGTCAGTGATTCGTGAGAATTCAGCTTGCCAATATTCAATAACTGGATCGCTGAAAACTTTACTTAAAGAAAGTGCTACTACAGATTTTTTGAATGTCTCTGTATAGAAGGCAGGATTTAATGAGTAATTTACCAAGCATCTTCGTAAAACTGTTATTATGTCTAAAACAAACACTGCATTTAAAATATCCCAATAAAGGATTGATTGTTCCTCTCCAGCTTTAAAATCTTTATCCATAAATTCGCTATCATATTCATCACGAGCTGTTAAGGTGAAAGGACTTTCGCCTGAGTACTTTTTGACTCTTGGACCACTGTGTCTGAAAGAAACTTTGTGAACACCCGAAGGAAGATCCAAATAAAGAATAGGATGTCCATTATACTCTCGTACAGAAATCAAAACCTTAACACTAGAAATAATATTGCATAAGTATGCACAAATAATGCTGAGTAACTTGCAATCTCCGATACTATCGAGCTTGCCTGATATGTAAGATTCTAATTGAAACTGAGCTGGCATCAATGGGTGGAATATCCCTTCAGTTTCTATTGGAAAGATCTGGAACAGAATATCGCATAACTTTTGTAATTCTTCGGGATCTTTTCTTAAAGAAAATGACTCAACCTGGGAATTTACTTGCGGAAACTCATCGAGAAGTTTCTTGCAGGCTTCCTGCAGATTAAGTTTGAGATTCTGACGGTAATACTCGAAGCTTACAGATAAGGCTTCGGGTTCTGCTTCAATTTTTGGATAAAGATTTTCAAACTGATTTAACATTTTAATATGATTCCATGTTGATTATATTGCAAATATATACAATAATCAAAACTAAATATGTTGAAAACTTCTTTGGATTATAGAGTACCTACAAGGAATACGGCTTGCCAAGGTTGAAATTCAGAAACAAAATCTCTGTTTATAACTTGCTTCCCACCAATATTCACTTTGTATGTGAACTTTGTCTTTGCACCAGATGCTGCCCAATCAATTTGTCTAACTTCGCCAGTGGCAATTGATGAATCATAAATGTACTTAGGAGCTGGCGCTGCAACTTCATCGTAGATTTGAATTGGTGAAAGTTCTACTTTTCTATCATCTTTTTGTCCATAAAACTTCATTCTTAAAACATTATTATGTTCTTCGTACTCAACCATAATTAACATTGCTCCTTTAGTATTATTTCCAATTTTTAAATCAACATAAGGTAGATAAATAGTTGCATCCATTCCTGGTAGAGAATCATTTTCGTAATACTTAACTCTGTAAGCATGAGAGTACCATTCTTTAATTTCCAATCCAGTATTTAAAGCTGCTCTAAACAACGTTGTTGAAGTTTGGCACACACCACCTCCGGCTTCTAGCATTGTCTTTCCTCCAGAAATTATGTAGCCTTCTTTATATCCTGATGATGCAGAAATATCACCAACAATTTCTCCGAAAGATATTGTTCCTCCTTCGGGAATAATTACTCCGTTAAATTTCGAAGCTGCAAGTTTTAAGTTGAATACTCTATTCTCTCCAGAACCACTGTAATTTGATTGTCCTTCACCAATAAGATCTTCGATCCCAAATTCGTTAATTTCACTAAGAATTTTGTTTGGCTTTGCATCTTGGAATGAGATTTCTAAAGTTACATTTTTTGAAGAGTACCTTAAATTTCTGACAGCTTCTTCATAATCTGCAATAAATTTCTTCATATCAAAATATTTGCCATAAGATTCTTTTTCAATTCTAGATACTCTGTTATTGTTGTATTCAAAGATTGCATCTTTAGGTTCAACGTTGTACTTGTCGTTTACAAAATTCATGAACTCCTGTAATTCACTCCTATCATATTGAAGTTCTGAATCAAGCTGTAATTTTTTTATTTTGAAAGTAGAATTTACGGTATCAACCACATTTGTAACAATGTTGTTGCCTCTACCTATTTGATACGATTTTTCAATAGCACTATGGTAATCTACAAAAAGTGAATTAGTATTGTTCTTAAATTCCTTTAAAACATCAGTACCCATCACAACCGTGATCTTTGATTCTAGAGGGTTATTTTTACTTAAAATCGTATAGGCTTCATCCTTTGTTTTTCCGCCGATATCAATATTATCTACGTAAACATTAGGGAAAACTCTATCAATATGTGTAAAAGCTGTGTAAAAAGCGAAAATCGCTAAAATTGTAAAAAAAACAAATAATAATCCAATAACTGCATTTCTTTTGACTATGAATGATAATTTCATTGGCAATATATAATAAGTATATTTACTTAATATAAAGTGTCAAATGGGGTACACAAATAAAGCGATTTAAATGATTTCTGAAGAAAAGATGCGTAACTGTTACGTAATTATTGTTTCAGCAGCGATTCCTGACTTTAAGTGAGAGAAAATTGTGGCTCTTTCTGCTGAAGTTTTTGAAAGTGCCCAATCCCAAGCTTCTTTATACATGGGAGTTCGACCAGCTTCTACTGCTACCTGCTCGTCAGCAAAGTCCTTTCCGAATAATGAAACCCAAATATCGTAAAGTATAAGGTTCAATACTTTATGGCTTAACAATCCTCTGTCTTCTGTGATTCTATTACTTAAATCATAAATTCCATAGTCATGAAGAATACGATGTAGAAGTTCATGAATGACAGTCGCAACTTTGGTGTTCGGTTTGTAACTTGCTCTTAGAGTTAGTGGAAAAGCTTGTGAAATTGTTTCCCTTACAATAGCGTGAATCTGAGATTCTTTAGGTGTTAATCCTGATACAAAATTAATAGCGTTCAAGATATTTTCAGCTTGCTGCTGCCAAATTTCTTCATATTCTTTTACTGCGGCTTCGGTTGTTGGTGTTACAGGATCTGGGTGAAAAAAGATTTGTAATTGATTGCTCATTCTAGTATTTTACTTGGAAAAAGCCTGTTTGGAAAGTCTGCAAAATTTGCATGATATAATATTCTACTTACTAGTAAAGAAATGCATGAAATTAAAGCTGTTCTTTTGGATGTAGATGATACATTGTTTCAAAACTAACTAGTGTATTCTCTTTATCTTTAACTTTTTCCGTATGTCTTATCAAAATGATAGTTTTCATGTAATTACAAGTTGCTCAATTTCTCTAATACTTTCTCTTCGCCTGTGACACAAATTGATTGGTTTCATAAGTTTAATATTACCCTTCAAATGGTTCTCTCTTTTCTTCGCAACAGTTAAATCAGAAAAAGAAATAGGACTTACCAAATGGTGTCAGTTGTGTAATATTAGAAAAGAGAATATCCTATTTATAGGAGATAGTAACTCAGATATTGAAATAGCTAGAAATGTGGGGTTTGGATGTGCTGAAGGGAACGCTTCCAGTGGTCTAAAATCGGCTGCAAAATTTACTGCAAATAATAGTTACGGTGATGGTGTGATCGAGATTATTAAGCACTACCTGAATAAAGATAGTGCTTAACAAATTATTTACTACTTTTTGGTGTAAATTTATCTATTATTCTCCACTTGTTATCTCCTTTTTCCCAATCGTATCTTAGAACAATTGTCTCCCCATATTCATTAAAAGCATCTTCCGCTTCTTGATAATCATTGTTTAATAAGCAATGTAGAATTGTGGAATTAATGCTACTATGGGCAATTATTGCAATTGAATCGTATAAATCTGATATTGAATATATCTTCGACATCACTCTAGCAATTCCCATTGTTGTACTTTCTACATTTTCTTTGTCAGGTCTTACATAATATTCATTAAACGATGCAGAGTGGAAAATTGGTACATCTAGTTTGTCAGAAACTATTTTTCCTGCTTGTTGAGAACGTTTCAAAATACTTGTGAAAACTGCTTGAATGTCCTTGTGTTGCACCATGTATTCTGCGACTTCTTCTGCTTGGGTAACTCCGTTATCTGTTAATGGTCCGTCAAAACTAACTATTGGATTCTCCTTATCTTTAACTTTCTCAGTATGTCTTATTAAAAATATAGTTTTCATAAATTTAATTAATAAATAGCTATTATGATGTAGGTCTTTTTCTCTGATCGATAATTCCTCTTAATCTATCCCATCTTGGAATTCGCTCGTAGAATGTTTGTCTATTCATTCCTCCATGAGAGTGAAAAACATTAAAACTTGGATCCTTAACTATATCACTTTTAAGATATAATGAAGGTATGAAAGAACTAAAATTCACTATTGAAATAAACGCTAGTAAAGAAAAAGTTTGGCAGACTTTATGGCAAGATGAGACATTTCGTGAATGGGCAGATATTATAGACCCCGGAACATATATGGTTGGAGAATTAAAAGAGGGAAATGAAGTGCAATATATTTCTGCAGAAAACGGTTATGGAGTAACAAGTTTAGTTGAGAAACTTGTAGAAAATGAATTTTTACTTCTAAGACACAGTGCCGATACACAGGAAGTTGGAACAAAGGAGCGTGAAAAACAATGGACCGGTAGTGAAGAAAGCTACACTCTTACAGAAAATAATGGAGTTACGACTTTAACTGTTGTGTTTGGTGTGCCGCCAGAATTAGAAGAATACTTTAATATCAATTATCCTAAGGCGTTGGAGAAGGTGAAAGAGTTGGGAGAGGGTTGAGATTAGGATTTTTTGAATTTAATATGATTTGGGGTCAATTGATTGACTCGATATGGAATTATATCACTTCTAGTCACAACTACCAGTCTACATTGTTATATAATTAGTCTATTAATATTTTATACGTTTTAATAATGCAAAAGATTAAAAAGTATTTAAAAAGTTTAGACGACGAAGCCACTAATTTAGAAAGTTTTGAAATTGCTTCTAGGATTAAAGAAATAGTAGGTACAGAAGAGCTGAGTGGTAATAATTTACTAGAGTTTTTAGCTTTTAGCTATTTTGAATCAGGTATAGATAAAGATTCTAGTTGGGATATGTACTTTGGTCCAGAATATATAGGTACTAATAAAGACGGTTCAATATTTGAATTTCCTTCAAGAGAAACAATAACTGAAAATGCATGGGAGTATTATAAAAAGCGTGCTGAAGATGTTAAGAATTCATCACTAAAGTATAGATATAGTAATCTTGCCAATGATTTTGGGAAAAAGTTAGGTAAGAAATTGGATATTAAATTTGTACAAATAGCGATAGATTCTGCAGTCGAGCTCTGTACGAGAGCAGACTTACATGGAGTTCTACTTATTAAGATAATGAGAAGATGTGTTAGTTTAGCAAAATCTATAAATGATAAAACCCGTCTTGAAAATCTTAAAAAGACATCTATTAAACTCGAAAAGAAAATAGGAGAAGATGAATCTCCAGGACTTTGGGGATTTACCTTAGACATATTCTTTTTTGCTGATAAATTACTTAGTGAGAAAGAGTTGAAGCAACAAATATCAGCTCATAAGCAACGCCTAGATAGATTAGCTAAACTAGGTAAACCATGGGCGGTGCAGTGTATGATAGAACTATTATTAAAATATTACTCTATTAACAAGGATTGTTCTGAGCAATTGAAATTGCTAGAAATGCTTTACGAAACTTATCATTCTTTAGATAACTCAAATGATCATCCAATAAAAGTGCTTCATTACCTTGAAGAGATTGAAACCATTTCACATAAATATGCAGACTGTACTGAAGTAAAAAACTTTGCTACAAGAATTCAAAAAGAAATAAATGAATATGATCCTCAATGGGATAAACATCTTAAAGAATTTTCAGTAAAGTTAGATATAGATCAAGAAAAGACTAATAAGTTTGTTAATAATTTATTTGGAAGTGATAAATATAACGTGTCTGAAGTCTTACCCAGAATAGTAGTCAATTTCATACAAAAATCTAATGCAGTTGAATCTCAGCTATTAGATTTACAAAAAAACTACCCCTTTCAGTATTTAGCCTCACGACAAATCATAGGTAATGAAGGAAAAATAATTGCAGATGCCGATAAATATGAGAGGTTTGATTTCATACAATTATATAGTCAGAATATGCAAATTCATGATTACTTTTTAGGAGTAGTATTTCAAAAATTTACTAAAAGGTTTAATAAAACGGAATTAAAGGATGAATTAGTAAATTGCATACTTATAAAAAAGGAAGATTATGCGTACTTAGAAGCTATGTTAGATAGTGTCTACTCGGCTAGGTATGTTGAAACTTGTGCTACTGTAATTCCTTTTATCGAAAAGCTCATAAGACGACTTTGTGAGTTAAATAAGGAGACTATATATAAGCCAGATGAGCATTCAGGAGGTTATAAATATGTAACACTTAATGAGCTTCTTATGTTGCCAAGCTTACCTTATGTATTTACAAAGCTTGGAGGAGATGATGTAGTGAATTATCTCAAGATCTCTCTGACTTCAAAGATGGGATTAAATTTAAGGAATGATTTTGCTCATGGAGAAAATCTGAATCATTTGAATGAAAAAGTCGCTTATAGATTGTTACATATACTTTTTTTGTTAAGCCTTGTGAAAAAGAATCCTCATTTAGAGAATAGTTAATTATTGATCATTCTTTTAGCTTGCTCTAACCAAACTTTACAATCTTTTGTAGATAGGTCATTATCTTTTTCTAGGTAACGATAAGGCTGTCTCATTGCTGAGAGTTTATTAAATAAGTCTCGAAATTCTGGTTTTACATTGCCAATCTGTGCTTGCTTATTTAGCTTTGAATGAATCAATGTATGTTTCTTAGATTTAAGTAACTTTGAGTCAGAATCACTTAAAAGTATAGATTTGGCTCCTAATTCCAAACTACTAAATAGATTGTCAATAAATGGTATAAGTAAGCCTTTCTTGAGTGAGTATTCTGCTACAAGTAAAAACTCTTTAGCTAACGAAAAATGTTTATCAGCAGTTTTTTTGTTGTATCTGAAATCAAAAGATAGATTCCAATTATTACCTATCTTTAATGCAGTTACGTGTCCACAGTCTAGGTATTCCTCTTCAATGAGTTTAAATTCTTGAATATTTTCAATCTCATTTAATAAAATCATTTCCCCAATTTGTTTATTCACACCTTCTTTTTTTGTTACTAATATTTCTGCTTTTACTTCACGATTTAATCTAACTAAAGGAGGTTTATCATTTGGAGAAAGTATGACTTGAAATGCATTTAACTTAAAATCTTTTGAAAGTAACCCTTTATTAATTCGCAACTTAACTTCAGGATCAATAAAAATTGAAACTATTTGTTCAAATGTTTTTTCATACATAAGTTTTATGAATTATATATATAATTGTGACTCTTCTTCTTTCCCATCAATAAAAATGTATTGCTCAAGCAACTTAAATTCTTTTCTAACTCCCGTTTTGTCTTTATAAGTAAATTTCCCACCAATTATTTCAAGGTTTCCTACCATCTTTATTTGCATTGTTGTTCTATCTATATATGCTTGAGTACCAGCAGGAAATGTTATATATCCTGTGGAATTTATAGGTAAGATGCAAACAGTAAATAAAAAACCTCCCACTGTTTCAAACTTCCTACTTTCTATATGACTTTGAACATAAGATAAAACATATTGTGATTCGGCATAAAGAAATTCCTCTAGTTCTTTGCTTCCAGCACCAATTTCTTCACCTACTCGGGGGAATTCTAATCTTGATATAGTATCATCAGGAATTGCGATCTTTTCAAAATCCTTTGAAGGTTCAAAACTTACCATATCAAAACATCCTACTTCAGTTATTTCAAAACTAGCATCTTTCGTATTCAGTAAAATACTATACATTTTGCTTGATTCGATATCTGCTTCAAATGTATAGCCTTTCTCCACACTTTCGCCAGCTAAGAGTTTTTGAGCTAGAGGTTTTAGAATATTAAGATCAACTCGTTGATTTATCATTTCTCCTTGAAATGGTACTGCAGGTTCGCTTAGTATTTTTCCAAAGCGGCTTGCTTCAAAAACCTTCTTTTTATCCGGATTAAAGCCTCCAACAATAAGTCCTACTGTACTATTATCTCTGCCAGTTTTATTAACATACTCGGAAATTGTGTTTTTGAGATTTAAGTTAACAACTTCCATTACTTGATCAATAGTTGCATGACTAGGAATCTTCTCTTTCAATCTCAATAAGATATACGAAGCCGCATTTGCTGACCCTGCAGCTGTTACTCCGACATAATAAGACAATGCCATGCTCTTAATTAAATTATCCTCATGATCTACAATTTCGCCATTGTAATCCACTGTAGTTGCTCGTGTGTCTGAAATTAAATATAGTTTTTTACTTAAATGTAAACCCAAGATTAAAGACATAATAAATCGTTGAAAAATATTCTATTAACTCGATTACTAAATGATATAATTTTAACATCAAGTACCTAAACCTAAAGCAATTTAGGCATGGTGCACAATCTAAATCCTACGCAAATAAAAAGGCGGTCTTCCGACCAACACTCTATTTGCGTAGGTCTATGTTCCGAAAGGACGTAGGGTATGGGGGAAACTCCGTATCGCAGGCACCGGGGTGGCCACTTTTGCTTTCTAGTCTTCTCTCAGCAATAAATATTATTTTTTATATTTATTCTATGCAAGAAGAGTACGCAGTTGCAGTTAAATACTTCCATAATCAATAGCATAAAGACAAAAGTTGTATTTTCATCCAAAAAAAAAGAGTTTAGTTTCAAGTCTTTATTCAAAAATATTGTTATCGGCTCAATTACCTTTTGTGGTATTGGCTTAGGAGAAGTGAAAGAGTTGGGAGAGAGGTGAGATAGGATTTTTTGAATTTAATATACTTTGGGGTGGAAGATGGGGCTCACTTATTACAATTCGATCTCTATTCTTCGTAACCTCAGAATGATCTCATTGAAAAAGTATCTCGATTTTCTAATTGTTCGATAATCTCACAAAGAAAATCA
The DNA here is from genome assembly GCA_963169855.1 of Patescibacteria group bacterium. Lineage (GTDB taxonomy): Bacteria > Patescibacteriota > Dojkabacteria > J137 > J137 > KLAP211. Next base: position 8,024 of record CAUJCN010000001.1, on the reverse strand, counting down.
GAGTCGAACCTTCAAATTATAGTGAAATATTCTAGGGGGTGGAAGATGGGGCTCGAACCCACAACACCCGCTTCCACAGAGCGGTGCTCTACCATTGAGCTACATCCACCCCCTAAAATACTTTTTCTTTGCTAATTTTCACAACACCCGCTTATGCTGAGCGATGCTCGTACTTTATCCCAAACTTGTTTTAGGAATTGAGCTACATCCACCATCCTACGCTGCGCTTCGGATGGCAAGCAATCAAAGTCAACGTGTCTGGTATAGACTTGATATTTTAACATAGATTTCCTTTAAAAAGGTCTACTATAAAGGTTTCGTTGCTTGTACTCTATCAGCAGGGTGTTCTGGTGGGGCATAAATTGTGTAAAGTTTTAGATCTCTTTCTCCTGAATTTATAATATTATGTCTTGTTCCCGCAGGGACTATCAAAACTTCATCTTCAGCAACTTGTACAGATTCTCCATCCAATACAGCTGTTAAGCTTCCCTGCTCTACTCTAAAAAATTGATCTCTATCATCATGTACTTCCTCACCTATTTCTTCTCCTGGTAGCAACTTCATGAACACCAGTTGCAATTTACCAGTGTAAACCACTTTTCTATAATTTTCGTTAGACAAAGTGTCCTCATTAATCTTGGATTTATAAAAATGTGACATAGAAAAATTATAAAATGTATATATAAATATTAAATTCAATTGTCTCAAAGTTCAATAGATGAATAATTATTCCTCCATTACTCACTTCTTCAGCTTTAATCAAGATTAGAAGTAGAAAAAATTCTTAAATTTACTATAGACCCTATTCAAATTGACTTTGCTTTTATAAGATTAAATACATAGTTTTAATCTTCAACTATGTCTAAAAATCCTAAATTTATTTTTGTTTGTGGTGGTGTCCTCTCTGGAGTTGGCAAAGGTGTTGCTACTGCTTCAATCGGTTATCTTCTAAAAGAACAGGGCTATAAAGTTAATGCTGTAAAGATAGATCCATATTTAAATATTGATGCGGGTTTAATGAGACCTGCTGAACATGGTGAAGTTTATGTAACAGAAGACGGTGGTGAAATCGATCAAGATTTAGGAAACTACGAAAGGTTTCTAGGAAGGGAATTCTTCAAAAACAATAATATTACTTCAGGGAAAGTTTACGAACGAGTTCTTCAGAAAGAAAGGCAAATGTTTTATGGAGGAAGAGATGTTGAACCATTTCCAGATGTAATAAACGAAATTAAAGCGATGATTACAGAAAACATCACTGATGAAGATTTTGTTTTAGTTGAGATTGGAGGAACAACAGGTGATGTAGAGAACATGCTTTTTTTACATGCTGCAAGAGAAATGGCAAAGGAGCAACAGGGAATATTTATTATGGTAACTTACTTACCATTTCTTAAATCTGTAGGAGAATTGAAAACTAAACCTACACAACATGCTGTAGCAAATTTAAGAGCAGTAGGGATATTTCCCGATTTTATTATTACAAGAAACGAAGTCCCAATTGATGAACCAAGAAAAGAGTCAATCTCTAAACGTTGCTTTATAGATGTAGATAATATTATAGATAACCCTGATATTGATTCAATTTATAAAATTCCACTACTTTTCAAAGATGAAGATTTGTTAAAAAAGATTCTTAAAAAATTTGGAATGAGATACAAAAACATTGAATCAGATAAACTTAAGACGTTTGTAAAAAACGTTACAACATCAAAAAAAGAAGTTAAAGTAGCTTTGGTTGGAAAATATGTGCAACACGGCAGTTCATCTCATATGGATACTTATATTTCTGTCCTAGAGGCGATTAAGCATGCAGCGGGTGAACTTAGGGTTAAACCGATAATCTCGATGCTTCCTTCTGATAGTTTCGAGAAAGACAAAGAATCTTTAAATATTTTGAAGGATTTCGATTGCGTGATAGTTCCTCAAGGTTGGGGAAGTCGAGGAAGCGAAGGGAAGATCAAAGCTATTGAGTTTGTAAGAAAAAATAAGATTCCATATCTAGGTTTGTGTTATGGAATGCAAATGGCTGCAATCGAGTTTGCAAGAAACGTCTTAGGGTATAAAGATGCTAATTCCGAAGAAGTGAATCCAAAGAGTAAAAATCATGTAATTCATATAATGCCTAACCAAAAAGAATACCTGTCTAAAAATCAATACGGAGGAACAATTCGTTTAGGTGGATGGGACTGTGTAGTAGAAAGAAGCTCTATTGTTCATTCAACATACAAAAAACATAATGCATTCAAAGATGAATCCAAAAATGTAATTTCAGAAAGACATAGACACAGATACGAATTTAATAATAAATACAGACAAGAGTTTGAGTCAAATGGAATGAAGATCTCAGGAACATCTGTTGATGGAGAACTAGTTGAATTTATCGAGCTAGATAAAAAATTTCATCCGTTTTTCGTTGGAACTCAAGCTCATCCAGAATATAAAAGCTACCTGCTTAAGGCACATCCTTTGTTTTTGGAATTACTGAGAACAGGTTTAAAACTTAATCGGAGTTAGCATGTATTTTCGGTTCTTTTCGCTTAGTCCGAGCAATCAAGTAAAGGATATTCGAGTATATGCAAATGAAAACCCCATAAATGCTTTCCATTGATAGAGTAAATGGAGAGAGCACTATTCGGATCCATTTGGGGTATTTTACAAAATATGCAAAACTAATTGCATTTATTGGGGAATTTATTCTCTGCCATAGAAGTCTTAAAACTCCATACCTACTGAATATTTCCGACGATATTTTTAAATAAAACGCGACTCCTTCGAAGCCACTACCTTTTTTCTCAAACTGCAGAGCCGAATCTGCTCCAAAAGCAAATACATATTTACATTTCAAACTTTTAGAAATGTACTGATCATTTAAAGAAGATTCTAGAGCATAACCATATGCTTTATCCCAATCTAATTTACTCAAATCTTCTTTGTAAAAACTTCGTTGTCCAGACCAAAGCCTTGTCATACCAGTAATTGACAGTGGAAACCTCCTAATAAATGAAGTATCGAGCACGACCATTCGAACGTTATTATTCAAATTATCTATTAGAACATCAAAGCAATTGTTATCAATTCTAAAAATGTCTGCGTCTGAAATTATTATAATATCCCCAGAAGCTTCGGTTAAGCCGTCTTTAATTGCAGCACCTTTTCCTTCGTTATTAATCTTATTAATGAATTTGAATTTAGAATTATTTTCAATTAATGATTCAACAACAGACTTCGTGTTATCTGTTGAACCATCGTTAACAACTATTACCTCATCTATTCGTTGGTATGAAGATAGGAAATTAAGGATGTAGTCGATTCGCTCAGCTTCATTGTATGCCGGTACTATGCAAGTTACTTTTTCCATATTTATTAAAACTACATATTCATTAGTCGCTCTACTCTTTTAGCTGTTGCTGGATGGGTGGAGAAAAGTTCCATCATACTAGAACCAGCAAGTGGATTCTGAATGTATAAACTTGCCATCGCTGGATTAACATTCATTGGAGTTCTTTGAACTAAAGCTTCGATTTTTAATAAAGCATTTGCTAAAGACTTTGGTTCTCTTGTTGCTCTTCCAGCAGCTTCATCAGCAGAAAATTCTCTATTTCTCGAAATTGCGAATTGAATTAATGTTGCAGCTAACGGGGCAACAATTAATGCAAAAATGATAGCCAAAGGATTATTGTTTTCTTCGTCACGACTTCTCATTCCTGAGAATAGAAGAATGTTTCCTATCGAACTTACTGTTGAAGCCATAACAGCTGCAACTGTTGCTATTAAAATATCTCCATGTTTGATATGTGCTAACTCATGAGCGAGAACACCTTTAACTTCGTCTCTAGAAAGTCCATTCAGTAGTCCAGATGTAAAGCATACAACTGCGTTAGACTGATTTCGTCCGGATGCAAATGCGTTTGGCTGTGCTGATTCGCTGTAGTAGAGCCTGGGAACTTTAATTCCCATCTCTCTGGAAAGTAGTTCAGTTTCCTGTTGAATCCATGAGTAGTTTCCTGTTGGTAATTCTTTTGCTCCTGCCATTCTTAATGCAATTGAGCCACTAAACCAATATGAAGATAAGTTAATAACAAAAGATAGAATGAAGGTAAAAACTAATCCAGAAGTTCCTCCAATTAAGTATCCTAATACAACAAGAATTGTAGTTAGAATTCCAAAAAGAAATATAAGTTTGAATGAATTCATAAATTACTTTGTAACTAACTAAATTATAATATATGATTCAAAATGTTCTAAGTTTGATGGTAGAATTTGTTAATTAAGTAAATTATTGTGTACAGATTCTTACTTGTATTTTCGGTATTGGTTTTTGGAATTTTACTTTTAACCAACGCTGATCTATTTGTCAGGTCAGATGAATTCTATTATTATCACACAGCTAAAACTATTGTTGATGAAGGATCTTTCGTAACTTCCGAAAAACCTGCTTATTGGGATTCAGCTGCTCCTTGGACAAAAGGTTTCTACAATGGCAACTATATTTCTGTGACCTCTCCTGGTACTTCAATTGTAAATGTTCCTGCATTATTTATTTCCAAAATAGTTGGTAATACTTTTAATTATCATAACGATTATTTCATTGCATACAATGGACACACTATATTCGATGGGATCTTTTTGCTACTGAACTCAACTATTTTTTTCTTTGGAGCACTTTGGTACACTGCAAAGATTCTTAGAAAATTAGGATTCTCAAAAAGAAAAACGTTGTATTCAATTTTAGCTGTGACAATATCTTCATATGTTCTGTGGTATGTGATTTTGCTTCCTATCTTCACTCATGTTTATGAGATGTTCTTTATATCTATGTTGATTTATCATACTCTTGTTCAACTTGAGAAATCTTCAAGGACAAACTTAATAATGATCGGAATAGCAATGGGATTCTTGTTTTTAATAAGACCAATTTATGCTGTGATAATTTTACTTACTCTTGGCTTAATTGCTGTTAGAACCTACTCCAGAGGAATTAAAAAACTACTTATAAGATTCAGTTTAATCTTTGTATCATCATTACCATTTCTGATAATTTATGGACTTTACAACCTTCAGTCGTACGGAAAGTTGATTACATCAGGTTATGCGATTACAGGTTCAAGTGATTTTGATTTCTCAAAATTTAGCGGATTCAACATTCTATTTTCACTTGATAAAGGATGGCTGGTTTACTCTCCTATAATTTTGTTCTCGTTAATTGGATTATTCTTATTTTACAAACGAAGTAAGCTTTTAGCTGTTTATCTTCTATCATCTATACTTTTAATAGTAATGCTTTACGGTTTTTGGCCAAGTTGGTGGGGTGGCGGAAGTTTCGGTTCTAGATTTTTAATTTTTGCTGTACCAATATGCTCAATAGGATTAGCAAATTTCTGGATCTACTTTAGAGAAACAAGATGGAGAAGACTTTCAGTTTGGTTAAGTATTCTATTCGTGATTTACTCAGGATCGATTCTTTTGTTGTACAGAATAACTCCTTCGATTTCTGATTTCCAATACCCAATTTTGTATTTTTATAATCAATATTTAATTGCCAAAGATAGTTCGAGTATTAAAGAATTTCTGGAAACTAATCTTAAGAATATTCAAGGTGGAAGTACAATTCCTGCGATAGTTTTGGGAAGAATGGATTATTTACTAAAACCAGAAGTTGATTATGATGTAATTACTTTAAAAAATTTGACTCCACCGAACGCTAAGCCAAGTAACGAATCAATTCAAGCATTCATTATAAATAAAGAAACTAAAACTGTGTATGAATTTGAGGTAAATTCTAATCTTGAAAATTTACCATCGATAGATTGTTCAGAGGACTGCAAAATAAATGATAAGTTACTGGAAAGATCTGATCTAACAACTTTAAGCGGGTATGAATTTGTAGGACAGATTCTTGATTTAAAATACGATTTGTATATCCAAACAGGAAGGAATGTAATTTTAAGAGGTAATCCAAAACTAGTGGATTTAAGTGACTTTACAATTAAATTATTTAATTGACTCTATTTAACTTCCTTCTGATTCGTGATTTAGTTTCGGTCATTTGAACTGATTTTAACCAGTCCAGAGTTACGTTCTCTTTGGAACCTGTAATAATTTCAACAATATCTCCAGTCTGTAGTTCGTGATTCATATTAACCATCTTTCCGTTGACTTTTGCTCCGATATATTTATAACCAAGAGTAGTATGAATTTTAAATGCAAAATCCAATGGTTTTGATCCTTTGTCTAATCTAACAACCGTTCCTTTAGGTGAGAAAACAAAAATACTTTCTGAGAAAGCTTTGATTTTAAAGTTATCTTTGGCTGTATTTCCTTGCCATTTTACAAGGTCTTTGGTCCATGTATACGAGCCTTCTGCACCTTTTCCTGCACTTTTCAGCTTATAGGCGATGTGACTTGCAGGTCCAAATTCATTTAGTTCGTGCATTTCCTTTGTTCTTATTTGGGCTTCAAACACCGTTCCCTTAAAACTCAATAATGTATGAATCGATTTGTATCCGTTCGCTTTTGGGTTAGCAATGTAGTCATCAAACTCGTCTGTGAATGTCTCGAAAACGGAGTTTAAAAGCCCTAGAACAACGTAACATTGCTCTACAGTATCAACAATAATTCTCGATGCAAAGAGGTCAGGAAGCTTACGCACAGCTTCAATATTTAGTTTTTCTCCAGGTTTAAGATACTTTCCTTTAATTTTCTTAAACGCACTGAATATTCCTTTCCTCCTTGCTTTAATTTCAAAATTAGAAATGTTGTAACTTTGTAAAAGATCACTCAAATACTTAGTATACTCATCAATCTGATCGTGCCTTTCTGTAAAGAAACTAGCAATGTAGTCGTTGATGATTTGGTACTCGTAAGGCAGTAAAACTTTGAATGCCTCATCCTCTAACACTCTTTGGAAAACGGCGAGGTTTAAGTATTCAGCTAATGGGGCATAAATATTCAAAGCTTTATTTGCTGAATCAACCATTTTGTCGTGGTCTAAAACTCCAATTGTTGAGATATTATCAACTTTTTCTGCTAAACGAACTATCAAAACTCTAATATCTTCTGTCGCATTGAAAATTAGATTCTTGAAATTAGCCATTTCTTTCTCATTTTTGGATGTGTTCTGAGACATTTTTCTCATTGTGCTTAATCCATCAACGATAAAGGCAATATCGGTTCCAAATTCTTTATCAATCTCATCAAGTGTGGTCTCGCTTTTATCGATTACATCGTGTAATAACCCAGAAGCAACAGAAATTGGGTCGAGATCTATCTTTGCTAGATAGCCTGCAACGTTTAAGGCATGTTCCATGTAAGAACTCCCTCCAAGTCTTTTTTCGTTGGAAAGTCTTTTATTTGCATAATTATAGGCACTTCTAATGAGTTCTTTTTGCTCATCAGTATAAGAACTAACTAGAATAAGCAGTTCTGATAAGCTTTCTGTAGGCTCTAATGTTTTATCCATGATAAAAGTTATGTGTTATAGAATTTTAACAAATTATGGGAAATAATAGACTAGTTGGGCTTTTTTTTATATAATTCGGGGTAGTATTTTGTATCACTTTAAGTGCCTGTAGCTCAGTGGATAGAGCAACTGCCTTCTAAGCAGTAGGTCGCACGTTCGAATCGTGCCAGGCATATTTAAGAAAAGACGAAAATGCAGAAGATGAAAGACTAAATTTTAATCTTTTAGTCTTTTTATTTTTTGAATTTTATCTGTGGGCTGGTAGCTCAGTTCCTGAAACAGGTTCAGGACAGGGTCCGATCACACAACAAGTTGTGATGCCTAAATAAAGTATTGATGCTTGTAAGTCACAAGGGCTGGTAGCTCAGTGGTAGAGCAGTCGCCTCTTAAGCGATTGGTCGAGGGTTCGAATCCCTCCCCGCCCATGTTCAGTAAACAGTGCAAGTTCAAGTGTAAGTATTAAGCTATTAATCACCCAGACTTCGAATTAACCCAAATAACATTCTAGTTGCTTCTTCGTACTCTTTATACAAATAATCATAAACTTTACTTTCGATATAGC